>DQUH01000066.1 GCA_015662385.1 Methanobacteriota archaeon
CAGCTCGGGGTGGAGTATCACTTCTCCGCTGGAGCCCAACAGCACTCCCGGGTCGAAGTTCCCGTCCACTATGTACGCCCTCACCCCTGCGTTTTTTATGAACTCCTCCAGGGGTATCAGCCGGTCATCACTGAGAACCGGTACGGAAGGGAGGTAATTTTCTTCTTCCGCCACCTTTTTCGGGATGAGGATCGTGGAACCAACGGGCCTGTCGATGTACATAAAGCTGTATTTACACTTGCCCTCAGGGGTGCACTTCCCCTTTATACCCGTGTAAAAGTTCTTTACCCCTTCTGGGGACAGGGTGAACGGGAGCTCCCAGCGCACGCCCTCTGTGAGGGGGGAGTACTTCGCAGGTTTAACCCCTATGATCTCGTCGCCAGTAAGAACCACGTTTCCGTCCACGACCACTTCAAATATCCCCTGGCGGAGCACGGTTTCCTTGATGTACTCTATTTCCTCCGGGTCCGTGGTGCTGAGCTCCACCACTATGTACTGGTCCCCCCAGCCCCTTACCACCACGCTTGACAGCCCCGTCCCGTCCACGCGCTTTGAGATTATCTGGACTACCTGCTGCATCTCTTCCTGGCTCAGGGGCCTGTCCAGCATGAATACCAGCACCGTTCCGCCACTGAAGTCCACGCCCAGCTGTATTCCCTTCACCAGGATAACGCCCGCTGCGAGGACCACTGCTGCGATGAGCACCCGGATGCGCCAGTTTTTAAGCATTGGATGCATTCTTCCTCACCCACGCTATCATCAAGGGGGCGTTGAAGAGCCAGGTTATTATCACGTCGGAGACCACGCCAAATATCATCACCATTCCGATGCGTATGACTGAAAGGTTCCTCGTCAGGTACCCCACCGCGAGGATGAAGAGCATTGAAACGAGGGTCGTACCGCTCATGTGCAGCCCGGTGCTTGACGCGCGGCCGGCGCGCTCGTACTCGTCCCCCTCTTCCCTTTCAGACCTTTTGAGTATGTGCGTAGAGAGGACGATGTCCGTGTCTATGGAGTACCCCACCATCATAAGGATTATCATTATAGTCTGCAAGGTAAGGGGCACGTTGAAAACAGCCATGAGGGCGAGCATACCCAGAGCATCGAACACGGAAGACCAAAGCATCACCACGGCGGGCGTGGCGCTGGGCGCGATTATTGCAAGGGCTACCGTGTCAATTAGTATTACCGCTAGCGCCACAAGGGGGTCCAGCACCTTGAAATGGGCCAGGAGTATCACGGCAACATCCAGGAGCAGGACACCAAGGACTTTCGCAACAGGGGTGTTGTGGCGGAAAGCAATCAGCACAACGACTTTTAACAGGAAAACGGCGAGCAAGAGCATCTTTACTGCCAGTTCCCAGAATTTTGCACCTAGAGCCGGGACTATGTCCCTGATCACTATGTTTTCGGCGTCTGGAACCTCGGACTTTATGATCTGGATGACCGCATCCTTGAAGTCTTTTGTGGGGTCGGAAGCGTCTCCCCCCTTTGTAAACAGGTCGTCGGGGAACACCACCTCGACGATCCCACCGTATTTTCCGGTTCCGGGCACCTCTGTGGGGACTACGGAGACCTCCGGAACGCCCAGTTCCCTGCGTATCTTTTCGGCGATTGCGTCAACGGGTACCGGGTGCGTGGAAGAGAAGGATACGCGGACGCCGCCCTTGAAATCGATGCCGTACGAGATTCCGGGATTTACAGTTGCAAGGTATGCGAACAGCACAAACGCTACGAGCGGTATTATCAAAATTTTTGTGCCATATTTTCTGTATATTGGCGTTAGGTTCATGTAAAACCCCCGGTGGTCGTATGGACTGGATCGTGATGGGTCTGCTGCTAATAATGCTGGGAATTCTTTTTATTGCTATTGGAGTTCTTAGTACTTTCGGCTCTGAAACGCATTCAGAAGGCGCGTTTGTTCTTTTAATTGGTCCTTTCCCCGTGGTCCTCGCCAGCAGTACCAGGGCTGCGCTGGTGGGCCTCCTTGCAGCAGTGTTTTTCCTCCTGGTGGTGGTCCTGTGGTTAAGACAATAGACGGTATATTCGGGTCCGCTGTGCGGAAAACCAGGAAGTACATGGGTAGCGTTAAGCTTCCGGGCCGTTTCACCGTGGAAAAAGCAAAGAAACTTGAACACATACGGATAAAAACGTACGACCGTTACCTTTCTGAAGAGCTGCGCGCCATACCCCGGATGTTTCCTGATTTTGAACGCCTGCACCCTTTCCACCGTGCCATTGTGGAGGCCTACGCGCCCCTGGATAATATTAGACAAGAACTCGGGAGGCTGCGCGCCCTTTTGAAAGTGCTAGCATCTGTGCGGGACGACGCACTCTACCGCATCTCCCAAGCAAAAACGTTCGGGGAACTTAAAAGAATCCGCAGGATGTACCTTGCCCGCGTCTGGGACGTGCTGAGCAAAAACAAAAAAAGCTTCGAGTTCTTAAAGGAGCTGCACAGGGTTGTCAGACGGCTGCCGAAGGTGGACTTCAGGGCAAAAACGGTTGTGCTTGCCGGCTTTCCCAACGCAGGTAAGAGCACGATGCTCCGCGCGCTTACCGGTTCCGAGCCGGAGATAGCTCCTTACCCCTTTACCACGAAGGACATACGGCTGGGCCACTTTGAACACCGCTGGCAGAAGGTACAGGTGGTGGACACCCCCGGCCTTTTAGACCGCCCGTTTGGGGAGATGGGCCCCGCAGAACAGAGAGCGTTGGCGGCACTGAAGCACCTGGCAGACGTGGTGGTATTTGTTTTCGATCCCCTCCAGGACGCGGACACGCAAAGGGATTTATTGACTAAGGTGGAAAAACTTATTCAGGTACCCGTCATAAAGGTGGTCAACAAGGCGGACCTCTTTGAAGACCCGTCTCGGTTGGAAGAAACGTTTGGTGCCGACGTCGTGGTATCTGCTCTGGGCGGGCAGGGGATTGATGGTCTAAAGGCTAAAATATTGGAAAAGTTGGGGTGATTGTATGGACGCTGAGACCCGGGAAATCATAGAGGTTATGGACGAAATTATTAACGATGCTACAGTCCCCCGGAACATCCGCCGTTCCGTGGCTCAGGCGAAAGAGCTAGTTCTCAAAAAGGATGGCGACCCCGTTGTGAACATAACGGAAGCCATATACCTTTTAGACGAGGCGAGCAACGACATAAACATGCCCATGCATACAAGGACGCAGGTCTGGCAGATAATGGGCGCCCTGGAGAGCTACAGGGAGAAAATAAAGGGTTGATTGCTCCCCCGTAATAGCCCTTTATTATTTCATTCCACCAACCATATATATGATGGATACCCTCGTGGTTCAAAAAGACGAGATTCTATCGTATATTTTTTCAAAAAAAGCCATAGTCACGCCTGACGCCCTTTCCATACTCGCCACGCGCCCAGACTACAGGGAGATAGTGGATTCTATCCTTTCGAAAGGGGTTTTTGTAGTAGACGCGGACCTTGTCCGGGCAGAGATCGTCTCCAGAGGTGAACGCGACGAAACACCTGCTGTTTCGGACGTGTCTCCGGAAACTGAGGGTGACGGCGAGGCTACCCGGGAAGTTGTTGTGGAGAAGAGCAGGTTCACACCCCTTGCTAAGGAGTACGACGCCAGGATACGGGTGTTTGATGAGTTCGACGTGACCGGTAAATCTTACTGTGAAGGGAGTGTTGAAGACTTTGTCCGCTACTTCAACGACAGGTTTGAGAGGCTCTCAGCAATACTCCGTTCACGGCCACATCTGAACCTTAAACCCCTTGACCGGCTGCCCCGCCTTGCCGGGGAAGAGGTGGACGTCCTCGCCATGGTCTACGAGGTCAGGGAGAGCAGGAAGGGGAACCTTGTCGTCACGGTGGAAGACCCGGAAAGCTATGCGACCGTGGTGATCCCCAGGAACGACAGGAAGCTCGCGGCGAAGGCGGAGGCCCTCCTGCCGGACGACGTGGTGGTTTTCCACGGGCGGGTCTCGTCCAGCGGCACACTCATCGTGCAGGACATTTACTGGCCGGACGTCTCGGAGCACACCCCCCGCTACGCCGACGTCCCGCTCTCGGTGGCCATCACCTCTGACTGGCACGTGGGCAGCCGTCTGCACATAGAGAAAGCGCTGAAAAAGTTCATCGACTGGCTGAAGGGGAAGGTGGGGGACAGCAAGTCCAGGGAGCTGGCGGGCACTGTAAAGTACATAATAGTCAACGGCGACGTGGTGGACGGGGTGGGCGTGTACCCTTCACAGGTGGACGAGCTGGAAATAAAGGATATCTACAAGCAGTACGACGCCTTCGCGAGGTACCTCGACGAGATCCCCGATTACATAGAGGTCATAGTGGGGCCGGGCAACCACGACGCCGTCCGCCGTCTGGAGCCGCAGCCCGCCTTCGCCAAGGACATCGCCGCACCGCTCTACGAGAGGGACAACGTGGTGCTCGTGGGGTCCCCTGCCTACTTCTCCCTTGGAGGGGTAGAGTTCCTCACTTATCACGGCACATCCATGGACGACGTCATATCCCGCGTGCCCTACCTGGACTACACGGCACCCCAGGAAGCGCTGAAGGAGTACCTGAAGCACAGGCACCTTGCAATAACTTACGGGCTGAAGAACCCCATCGTCCCGGAAAAAAGGGATTACCTCGTGATTGACCGCGTCCCCGACGTCCTGACTGCGGGCCACGTGCACAAGAACGGGTACTGCAGGTATAAGGAGGTAGAACTGATAGTTTCCGGTACGTTCCAGGAGCAGACGCCCTTCCAGCTGGAGCACGGGCACGTGCCCACCCCGGGCGTGGTACCCGTGTTCGACCTCAGCACCCACAAGGTCAACGAGATAATTTTTTACAGGGGGAACGGCGGTGGAGAAGCCTGACATCAGCCACATCCGCACCAACCGTCCGGAGATTTCCGATTATTTTAACCGCCTCATTGAAAAAGCAATGAAGGAGTGGGAACTGGCGGGGAGGGCCCGCTCCCTCGGGCTTGACCCGCGGGACGAGGTGGAGGTAAAGCCGGCGGTCCGCATGTCCGAGAGGGCAGAGGCGCTTCTGGGCGTTCCCGGGCTGGCGAAACGCTACGAGGAGCTGTACTCCGAGATAGGGGACAAGTTCATGACCTCTGTCCGGCTGATGGAGGAGATAGCGGACGGGAAGCTCGGCGGTTTTAAAAGCCTGGACGAGCGCCTGGAATACGCGCTGAAGGCAGCCCTTTTGATATACACGGACGCCGTTGTCGTGGCGCCCATCGAGGGGATCACCGACGTCAAGGTCCTTGAGAACGCGGACGGGAGTAAGTACATATCCGTGGGTTTCGCCGGGCCCATCCGTTCTGCAGGGGGTACCGCGGCGGCCCTTGCCCTCGTCCTCGCCGACTACCTCCGGATCCGCGCGGGCCTCGACAGGTGGAAGCCCACGGAGAAGGAGCGCGCCCGCTGGGTGGAGGAAACGGGGCTCTACTTCAAGGTGTACTCCCGGCAGTACCGCCCCTCCAAGCAGGAGCTTGAAGTGGTGTACGAGAACATCCCCGTCCGCCCCGACGGCGAGCCTACGGAGGACTTCGAGGTCTCCGCCCACAGGGACATGCCGGGGCTCCCGAACCGTGTCCGCGGTGGCCTTGCAATAGCTGTGGGCGAGTCCCTCCTCTTAAAGGCTAAAAAAATTGCAAAGATTGCGAAGAAGCTCGGGCTCGACTGGGACTGGGTGCTGGAGGCGAAGAAACACCACAAAGCGGAGGGCGGTGGTTCCTCCCTTGCAGTTTACCTCGAGGGACTGGTGGCAGGGCGCCCTGTATTCTCCTACCCGGGGCGGTGGGGCGGTTTCCGCGTCAGGTACGGGAGGGCCAGGAACGTGGGCGTCATGGCCTCGGGGGTGCACCCGGCTACGATGGTGCTCACCGGCGAGTTCATCGCCACGGGGACCCAGCTTAAGCGGGAGCTGCCGGGCAAGGCGATGGGTGCGGTACCCGTTGACGGCATAGAGGGACCCGTCGTGCTTCTAAACAACGGGGACGTTGTGAAGGTGGAAGACGTGGACACAGCGTACAGGGTCCGCGACCAGCTGAAAAAGATCCTCTTTCTGGGGGACGTGCTTATAGCTTACGGGGACTTCAGGAAAGCGGGGGAGAAGCTCGTGCCCTCTGGCTACGTGGAGGAGTGGTGGGCCAGGGAACTCGAGAAGCTGATAAACCAGGGGAGCGCACCGGAAGAGTACCGCCGCTACGTGGAGAACCCCTTTGATATCGATCCCTACACCGCCGTGGAGGTATCAAGGAAAACGGGGGTGCCTTTGCACCCGCGTTACATCCACTACTACCGCATACTCAGCGAGGACGATGCCCAGCGCATCATATCCGCCGTTAAGCGCGCTGAGGTGCGCAAGGAGGGCGGGAAAATCGTTGAAGCCCGTCTGGACCCATCCATCAAGGAGCTGCTGGAGAAGACAGGGGTGCCCCACCTCTTCCGCGACGGGGCTGTCGTGGTCAGGGACCCCTACGTCTATCCCTTCCTCCTTACCTTTGGCTATTTCAACCCTTCCGCGCTGCAGGACTTTGACAGGGCGGAGGGGGGCGTCCTGGAGAGGCTGTCCCGCGTCTGCGGTGTAGAAATAAGGGACAAGGCAGGTACGTTCATAGGCGTCCGTATGGCCCGCCCCGAGGCGGCGAAGCCCCGCAAGATGAGCCCACCGCCCCACGGGCTCTTCCCCGTGGGCAGTTCCGGCGGGTCCCAGCGGCTTGTAAACAAGGCAGCACACGACCCCCCGGAGGTGGAGTTTGCGGCGAACTACTGCCCGAAGTGCGGCCGTTTCGTGCCGTACCGCCGCTGTCCCTTCTGCGGGGGGAGTGCTGTGCCCAAGCGGTGGTGCCCGAGGTGCGAGCGGTTAGCGGATGGGGGGGAAGAGATTTGCAGCAACTGCGGGGCCGGGACGAAGCCGTACATGCGGGCAAAGCTACCCGTGGGGGACCTCCTCTCCGCCGCCCTCGAGAACCTCGGCATGTCCAGGCCGCCGGAGGTAATAAAGGGGGTTATCGGGACGACCAACCCCAGCAGGGTGCCTGAACGTCTTGAAAAAGCTATACTGCGGGCGAAACACGGCGTTTACGTCTTCAAGGACGGGACGATACGCGTGGACCTGTCAAACCTGCCTTTAACGCATTTCAGACCCTTCGAGATAGGCGTTTCCGTGGAAAAGCTGAGGGAGCTGGGCTACACCCACGATATCCACGGAAACCCCCTGGAGAGGGACGACCAGGTCGTGGAGCTCTTCCCCTCCGACGTGATTATATCCGAGAAGGTGGCGGACTACCTCGTCCGCGCGTGCCAGTTCGTTGACGACCTGCTGGTCAACTTTTACCACCTCCCCCCATACTACAACGTGAAAAGAAAGGAAGACCTGGCGGGCGTCCTCGTTATAGGCCTTGCCCCCCACACTTCTGCAGGGATCCTCGGGCGCATAATCGGTTTTACAAGGGCCCACGTCCAGTACTGCCATCCGTACTACATGCTCGCCAGGAGGCGCAACGCCGACGGTGACGAGGACGCCTACATCCTCCTCCTCGACGCCCTGCTGAACTTTTCCGTGGAATACCTGCCGGAGAAGCGCGGGGGGAAGATGGACGCGCCCCTCGTCGTCACCGTTGTGATCAACCCCACGGAGGTGGACGACGAGATATTTGAGATGGAGTACGACGCCAGGTACCCCCTGGACTTCTATACCGCTACCCTCGAGCGCAGGGACGCCTGGGAAGTGGACTTGCCAATCATAGAAAAAATCGTGGGCACCCCCGACCAGTTCCGCGAGTTTATCTTCTCCCACCACACCAGCCGCTTCGATGCCGGCCCCGAGCACACGGCGTACTCCCGCCTGAACAACATGGTGGAAAAGATAGAGACCCAGCTGGAGGTCCAGAGCAAGATAGCCGCAGTGGACAACGCGGACGCTGCCGAGAGGGTGCTCGTCTACCACTTCCTGAAGGACATAATGGGCAACGCAAGGGCGTTCGGCCGTCAGGAGTTCCGCTGCGTTAAGTGCAACGCGAAGTACCGCAGGGTCCCGCTGAAGGGCGTCTGCCGTAAGTGCGGTGGCCGCCTCGTCCTTACCGTGTCCCGCGGTTCCGTCGAGAAGTACCTGGACGTTTCCAAGCGCGTCGTTGAGCGGTACGGGCTTACGGAATATACAAAACAACGCCTGCTCATCCTCGAGCGGGAGATAAAATCGGTGTTTGAAAGCGAGGGGAAGGAGCAGAAGACCCTCGCGGACTTCTGGGGATAACAGGGTTCCCGTCCAACCGAGAAGTATTTAAGATGGCTACCCCATATTTACGCGTGCGTTCCGGGGAAGTTCACCTGCCGTCCACGGTGGTTGTGAAGCCGGGGATCGTCGGAGAGCTCGGGGAGTACATCCGTTCTCTGGGGTATGAAAACCCGCTCTACATCGTCAACGCCTATACGAAAGAACATTTTATGCCTGAAGGTGCCAGCTTCTTTGACGCCGTGGAGGCGACGCTAGACTATGCTAACGCTGCCCTCTCCTCCGTTGGTGGCCACGACGCTGTGGTGGGGCTGGGCGGAGGCAAGAACATCGATATTGCAAAGTACGTGGGGTGGAAGGCGGAGATACCCGTTATCTCTGTGCCCACCATCCCGTCCCACGACGGCATCGCATCCCCCATGGTCTCCCTCTCGGGAGGGGGAAAGCCTTACTCGCATTACTCCCGTCCTCCCCGCCACGTCCTGGTGGACCCCGATGTCCTTGCCGGGTCCCCTAAGCAGTACGTTCTCTCGGGGTACGGGGACGTGCTGGGGAAGTATACCTCTATTTACGACTGGTGGCTGGCACACGTGGACAGGGGGGAGCATTTCGACGGGTACTCGGCGGCGCTCGCAAGACTCAGCTTCAGGCACGTGGTCCGGTTCAGGAAGGAGATAGTACACAGGACGTACGACGGGATCAAAGCCCTTATTGAAGCTCTCATCACCAACGGGGTTGTTATGAGCATGCAACACTCTTCCCGTCCCGCTTCAGGTTCGGAACACCTGATTTCCCATGCGATTGACAGCATCCTTGGGAGGAAGGGC
>DQUH01000028.1 GCA_015662385.1 Methanobacteriota archaeon
ATCCGGGCGTGTCCGTCCTTCTTTTACCTAAAAAAGGTGCTAAGACAGACTATCATTTAATAGCCGTACGCCGTGAACATTACGGATGGGTGTTCGTCCATTCTGGTTACCACTCTACAATCGTCCAGAAACTCGTAGAGTCCTCTGTGCTACCGGAGTTTAAAGAAATTCTAGCTTATGGAACGGAGATACAGGTGGACAGCCACCGCATTGATTTTCTCATTTCATATCCTGATAGAGACGTGCTCGCGGAGGTTAAAGGGTGTACTCTTTTCAGGAATGACTTCGCCCTATTCCCCGATGCGCCCACAAAGAGAGGAAAAGCGCATCTGGACATCCTTTCAAAGTATGGGGACTCCATCCTCGTTGTCCTTGTGATGAGCGACACGCCCAGATACTTCGCGCCGAACGCGGAGACTGACCCCGCGTTCCACACCGCTTTCCTGCACGCCCTCTCTAAAGGCGTCCATGTGGTGCCCCTTACCTTTTCTTTTGACGGTCGCGTTTTGCGGTACACCGGCAGGATCCCCTTTACGTCGGATGCTTATGATCGCAGACTCCTTGATCTGGGGGGTACCGCGGCGGCCGCTGTCAAGGAGTACAACGGGCGTTTCGGACCCGAGTCTACAGCCGTATTTTCCGGGGTTTACAGCGTCGATGGCATCCCGTACGTGCGCGTGGTGTTTCACGGTGTCTTTTGCCGTTCTTGTGGTGTATACGACTATTTTGAAGACTATGCGCTCGTTTTAGAAGAGTTAGGCGTGCGTTCCGCTCCGGAGAATGTTAGAAGGTTTGGAAACGCCTTTGTGGTGCAATATAAGGTGCAAGCGTTCTGACAAGTTCCCTTCCCTTTTGTCCGAAAACGCCCACCACCTTCTTGGCAATTTCCGGGTCGCCACTCAGCACCGGCCACAATATGGAATCGATGTGCAGTGGTGGAACGCCTGTTTCTTTAGCTACGTTGTTCCAAAAGCGTAAGGGGTCTTCGCGGGTAAGCTTTTCTGTTAGCTTTTTGATCCGTGAATCCAGCGGTATTGGGACCTCAAAGGGGTACGGACGGAATGTGCCCGTAGCTATCCGCATGGCGTAGCCGAACATTTTTACGGCAAAGACTACTGTTTTCGCTGCCGGCGAACTGCCAAGTTGCTGTGCAAGATCGCTGTGCAGGAGATTCATGTTTTTGTAGTAAACATCTGGCTCAAAGTCTTGAAGGAACGCATTTATTTTTTCTAAACGCCTCACTTTTGTTCTAACGAGTCTTCTGTTCGTCCTGCTCTTTGGCAGGAATAGTCCGTATGCTTCTGGAATGTTGTCTGCAGGGTTTTTTGAAAACCACTCGGCAAATTCCCACCACCAGTTTTCACCTTTTCCAGAAAGCTGGTAAGAAACTAAAGCATTGGCAACTACGAGCGGGGCGAAGGCATCTCTATCCACACGGCTGTGCAGATACTTCAGCGCTTGGAACTGCGGGTCAATCTTTTCTTCTATTTGCCTTGCCCCTTCTACCCCGTACCTGTGTATTATCTTGGAAAGGTTCACACAAAAATGTTCCCATGATTCTTTATTTTAGTTCTTCCACAAGTATTGCCGGGCAGACGCGGAGCACCCCTTTGATTTTTTCTATCCGGCGGACGAAGCCCGCCAGCTCGTCGCCGTCCCTGAACCAGCACTCTACCATAGCCATGTGGTCCCCCGTTGTGGACAGCATGCGCCGTACTTCCCTCATACCGCGGACTTTGTCCAGGGCTTCAAGGTAATACTCCGGTTCAATGTCGAACCCTATGAGTGCGACCACTTTATACCCGATTTTTTTGGGGTCTATCTCCGCACGGTACCCCTTTATTATCCCCAGTTCTTCGAATTTTTTCACTCTTTTGCGCACCGCTGCCTCTGTGACCCCGATCTGCCTGGCTATTTCTGTGTACGGTATCCTCGCGTTCCGCATGAGCATTTCGAGTATTGCTATATCTTTTTCCGAAATGCGAACCACGTATTAAAGTAAAGCGAATCATATTAAAAAGTGTTCGGACAATTATTTCCAATGAGGTGATGCAAAATGGCGGAGATATACGTGCCTGCAATTGGGGACAAGTTCCCTGAGATGGAAGTAAAAACAACCCACGGGGAAATGAAACTCCCGGATGCTTTCAAGGGCAAATGGTTCGTGCTGTTTTCGCACCCAGCGGACTTTACACCTGTGTGCACCACGGAGTTTGTTGCGTTCCAGAAGCGCTACGACCAGTTTAAGGAGCTCAACACAGAGCTTATAGGACTCTCCATCGATCAAGTCTTCTCCCACATAAAGTGGGTGGAGTGGATCAAAGAGAAGCTAGGCGTGGAGATACAGTTCCCGATAATTGCGGATGACATGGGTGTGGTGGCAGAAGCCCTTGGGATGATCCACCCGAACAAGGGCACGAACACGGTGCGCGCTGTCTTCATAGTTGACGACAAGGGCATCATCCGCGCGATCCTGTACTACCCCCAGGAAGTGGGCAGGAACGTGGACGAGATACTGCGCCTGGTCAAAGCGCTGCAGACATCTGACAAATACGGTGTAGCCCTGCCCCACAAGTGGCCAGAGAACGAGCTCGTTGGCGACCATGCCATAGTGCCGCCCGCATCCAGCGTGGAGGAGAAGAAACAGCGCGAAGAAGCAAAGAAGCGCGGAGAGATCGAGTGTTTCGACTGGTGGTTCTGCCACAAAAAACTTTGATCCCCCTGCACACCCTCTATTTTTATTATTAGTTTTGTGGTGATGAATGTGTTGTCCGAGATACCGTTTGGATATGACTTTGTGAAAAAGAACAACGGGAAGCTTGCCGACGCTGAACTTGCAAGGATTGGGCTTATTGCAGAACTGGACGCGGTAAACCTTTACGAACAGCTGGCAGCGCTTGCAGAGGATCCCCTTCTCAAGAAGGTGTTTTTGGATATTGCTCGTGAGGAAAAGGAGCATGTGGGAGAGTTTTTGGAACTGCTGAAGCGTCTTGATTCGGAACAGGTGCGGGCAATAGAGCACGGGGCAAAAGAAGTGCGTGAAATGGAGGAATAGCCGTGGAGATTCGAACTGCTGATTGGAAATCTGAAAAACACGTTCCCGTGATTCACATCCCCGATGAGATCAGGGCTGGAGAACCGTTTGCAGTTACAGTGGCCGTAGGTGAGGAAATTCCCCACCCCAACACCCCTGAGCACCATATAGCGTGGATAGAACTTTATTTTGTGCCCAAAAATAGCAAAATACCGTGCTTTTTAGGACGGGCCGAATTTGGGGCGCACGGCGAGACAGGGCTGGTGACGGCGCCAAGGGCGATGTTCCAGGTATCTGTGCCGGGCCCGGGAACCCTAGTAGCTGTTGCACTGTGCAATATTCACGGGCTGTGGGAAGGAAAGAAGGAAATAGAAATGGGTTCAGAATAAACCCACAGTTTTTATAAACTATTTTTTATTTTTTGACCAATGTTCGACTTTCTGCTCATTTCCAGCATTTTGCTCGCCGTACCCCCAGCATATTTTTTTTACTTGTTCTTTCGCGGCAACAGGAGAAAAGCGCTTACCCTCCTCTCTGCGTACCTTTTCCTCACCGCCGTGGTACTCCTCTTAAAATTTATGCTGAAAGTACCCAGGCCGGAAAATGCCGGCACCGTTGATCCTTACTCCTTCCCCTCTTACCATTCCGCCTACGCTTCCCTGCTTTTTTTCATAACTCCTAACATTTACACCCTGCTCTATGCGGTCCTCATGGGGTATTTACGCGTTTTGGCAGGGGTTCATACTTGGGCAGACGTTTTCGGTGGCTACGTGCTGTCGGGGCTTCTGTGGTGGGTGTACAGGAAAGGTAGGGAACGCGTGGGGTTTGAATGGGACCGTCAGGCGTTCCACATGGGTACTGGTTCCCTGCTGGGGCTCATTCTTTATGTGGATTGGAAGTTTGGCCTGTTATTAATGTTTTTTCTGTTGTTGCTCGGCATCTTTCTTTACAGGTGGCGTAAGCACCCGTGGATCTCAGCATTTCTTGAGTTTTTCGACAGGGACGGAACGGGAAAGGGAGCATTTTCCTTTATTGTAGGTGCCATTGCGGCGGTGATAATTAACCCTGCTCTTGGCTGGGCTGCCGTGTGGTACCTCTCTTACGTGGATGCGGTCGCTACCATCGTTGGCAAATATTTTGCGACCAGGGGAAAGAGCGCTGTAGGGACCCTTGCCGGGCTGGTGGCCGGCGTGCTTGTGGCCTTCGCCACGGACACACCACTGTGGTTTGCACCTGTCGTGGCTGCCGTCGAATACCTGTCACCCTTTGATGACAACGTCGTGATCCCCGTTGTTGTTTCGGTTTTGGGGCTGCTGTAGCAGAAGGTGGTGGCATATGGAGGTAAAGAACCCCACTGTGAAGGAAATATTAAGAAAGTATAGGAGAATTGAAGCCATATCTCATGCAGAAAACTTGCTGTACTGGGATATGGACACGTATATGCCCAAGAACGGTGCAGAATACCGCGGGGATGCCCTCGCAGAGCTGGACGCTCTTTCGCAGGAGTTGGTGCTCGACCCGGGATTCGTGAACCTCGTCAGGCGTGCAGAGGGTGAAGACCTTAACGATTACGAGAAGGGCATCGTACGTGTTCTGAAAAGGGACATCGAGTACTACGAAAAGTTGCCCCCTGATTTCCTGGCGGAAATGGCGAGGGCCGCCACCCTCGGCTTTCAGGCGTGGCGCGAGGCGAAAGAAAAGGCGGACTTTAAGATATTCCAACCCCACCTCGAACGCTGGGTGGAAATCCAAAGAAAGCTTGCAGAGTACCTAGGCTACGAAGAACATCCGTACGATGCACTCCTGGACCGTTACCACGAGGGCTTGAGGTATAAAAACGTCAAGGATGTGTTCTCCGAGCTGGTGCCGTTTGCGTCCAAGTTTCTCCGTAAAGTGCTGGATTCCGGGGCGTACGTCCCGCGTCACGGGCTCGAAGACGCCGAGTACTGCCGTGAGGACATGGAATCGCTGAACAGGAAAGTCTTGACGGTTTTCGGGGCAGACTGGGAGAGCTTCCGTATGGACGTTTCGACCCACCCCTTCACGGACGGTGTTGGGAAAGGGGACGTAAGGATAACGACGTGGTACCACGGGCGGGACTTCAGGCGGTCCCTGCTCGCCACGGTCCACGAATGGGGACACGCGGTGTACGAATCCGTGATGCTGGACGAGTTCGCGTACACGCCCCTCCACACGGGGGTGTCTTTCGTCCTCCACGAGTCGCAGTCAAGGTTCTGGGAGAATCACATAGGCCGTTCCCGCGCCTTTGTAGAGTCCTTTTATGAGGAGTTCAGGCGGGCGGTCCCTGCCCTTTTCAACTACACCCCGGACGACGTGTATCTATACTTCAATCTGGTCAGGCCGGAACTGCTCCGCGTGGAGGCCGATGAGGTGACGTATATCCTGCACATCGCGCTGCGCTACGAGCTGGAGGTCGCCATGCTCGACGGAGAGCTCCCTGTGTCCGAGTTGCCCCAGGCGTGGAACGAGAAAATGGAGGATTACTTGGGGGTTGTTCCGCCCGACGATGCGAGGGGGGTGTTGCAGGACGTCCACTGGTCCAGCCACTCCTTTGGCTATTTCCCCACGTACGCTCTCGGTACTGTCCTTTCTGCCCAGATCCGCTCCGCGATGGAGCGCGATCTCGGACCGCTGGAAGAGCTGGTGCGGGAAAGGAGCTACGGGCCGGTGCGCAAGTGGCTGGCGGAAAAGGTGCACCGTTTCGGCAGCACCTTTCAGCCCGATGTAATTATTCGCAGGGTTACTGGTGAAAACCTGAGTCCGGAGCATTTCATCAGCTATGCGGAGGAACGTTATGGGAAAATATACGGTCTGAAGTGAAGCGCGTTGCCTGTCTGAGCTGTACCCGAAATTTTATAATTCCATCTATTTTTTTGGTACGTGCACATTCCCGTGAAACACCTGCACGGGCACGAGACGAAGCGCGAGGTACTGCTGCGTTTTCTGGTAGTTCTTGCCATATTTTTGGCATATTTTGCATATGTTGCGCACCGTTTTGGTGTCGGACATGGTATCTGGATCACCCTGCTGACGTGGTCCTTCTTTGTGCTGTGTACTCCCATCGCCGACGCCGGGTTCCTCCTCGATTTTCCGATACGCGTGGTTACCGGTATCCGCATGGTAAAGTCTGAAGCCATTGTCTGGCTGATCGCCATCGCTATTAACGTTTTCACCCTCCTGACGAACCCCGGGCTGTACGAAAAGACGATAATACTTTCCGTTTTTTACCACATCCTGACAAACCCCGTTCCTTACTGGTTGATAATCCTGCTTTCCTTTGCGGGGACGTTCTTGTCCATATATTTTGGGGACGAGCTGCTGGACGTTGTTTACCACCACGAGCGGGCAAAGTATTTGCTGCACAGGGACAAGTACAAGCTAATTGCTTTTGTGATCATCTTTTTCCTAACGCTCGTGATTTACAAATATTTTTTGGACGAGTTTGGGATACACCTGTTCTGAGGGATTGCGTAGTACTCCGGCCTGACTGACCAGCCGTGTTTCGGCGATGCGTATTCGCGGACCCTGGCTAGTTTCAGCCGGTAAACAAGTTCCTTGCTGTTTATCCCGTACCCGGAATTCTCCAGCCGAAGCGCCAAGAGCCCGTTTTGTAGCGTGTAGCAGCCTTCCGCGATAACCTTGTCCCCTTTATTCTCATCGATTTCCATTGCTTCCAGTGGCCAGACGCCGTATGATCGAAAGATTGTTGTTTTGCCCTGCAGGAACTTGTCGTTCCACGCATAAAGCGATACCAACCGCTTATCGTCTAAAACAAGCTTTATGTGGTACCCTCTTTCTCCTCCGTGGGTGATTATCCGTAGGAACCCCGAAGCGTTTAGCCGCTCAAGGTCAATAAGCATCTCCTCCAGCGTTTGGTCTGAGGGGCCGGGGTTTTTTGGTTTGTACGGGATTGTAGGCCAGCCCATGGATGCACCCTTTTTCATCGGCGGAATAACTATTTTTTTCAAGCTTGGAGCCGGTGCGTTGCAACGAGGTCTTTCTTGAACGGTTCCAGTTCCTCTGGAACGTCAATCCCCTTTATTGGTTCGTAAAACTTGATACCCTCTTTCTTCTTCGTGTTCCACACGTAGCTGTTGAACTCAGCAATCTTTTCGGTCAGCCCGCTGTAGTCCCTGACCCTCTCTACTTTTCCAGGGAACTCTTGGGCGTGGATGCTTTCCCCGCTGTACAGCTCCCTCCAGATGCGGTCTGTGATTGCTGGGATGATGGGCGCAAAGAGCAGCAGTACTTGGCGCAGTACCTCGTACAGCGTCCACCTCGCTGCTCTGCTCTCCTCTTCGCTGAACCCGTCCTCACCACGTGCTCTTCTCTTGACCAGTTCGATGTAGTGGTCCGCGAAGACGTTCCAGGTGAACTTTCTGAGCTCCAGCGCAGCGTTGTGGAAGTCGAGCTTCTTGTAGTACTCGATTACCCTCTCCCTGACGTTGTTCAGCGCCGAGAGGATCCACTCGTCGGTGGGCTGGAGCACGGGCCGTTCGTCCACCGGCTCGAACATGGATATGAAGCGTGCGACGTTCCACAGCTTCGTGAGGAACTTTCCAGCACCGGCGATTTTCTGTTCAGATATGCGGTAGTTTTCCCCTATGCTCGTTTCAAGGGCGATGTACATGCGCAGGGCGTCGGCGCCGTACTTCTGTACTACCTCCATGGGGTCGATCACGTTTCCGAGGGATTTGCTCATTTTCCTGCCTTTCTCGTCAAGGCCCATGCCGTTGATGAACACCTTGTCGAAAGCTCGTTTGCCGGTGAGCTGGTGCACGCGCAGGTACGTGTAGTACAGCCACGTTCTTATGATTTCATAGCCCTGGGGGCGGAGCTTGGTGCCGTTTTCAAATGTTTTTTTGAAGAAGCTCTCGTCCCGCATCCACCTCGTTATGTACAGCACCGATATGGACGAGTCCATCCACGTGTCCAGGGTTCTCCATTCTCCCTCCCAGCTTCGGGATCCGCATTTCGGACAGCTTACGCCAGGGTCTTCCTTCCACGGCTTTCTGTACTTTCCATCGGCCAGTACAAGCTTGTACCCACAGTTCTTGCACGTCCAGATTGGCAGTTCCGTTCCGTAGTACCTCCTGCGGGAGATGGGCCAGTCCACGGAAACGGAGTCTATCCAGTTGATCAGGTGCTGCTTGTACTTTTCGGGGTACCACTCCGTCTCTTCGGCATATTTTTTTAGCGTGTCCAGGAACTCCGTCTGTTTGAGGTAGTACTCTTTCATTGGTATTATTTCTATCTCGTGCTTGCAGCGCTCGTGGACGGGTACCTTGTGTTTTATGGGCTTTTTATCCACGAGTAGCCCTTCCTTCTCAAGGTCTTGCACCACTGCCTCCCTTGCCTCCTTGACGGTCATGCCCGCATACTTTCCCGCAACTTCCGTCAGTCTGCCGTCAGTGTCGATAACCTTTATGGGCTCCAGTTTCAGTTCACGGAACAGGCGGACGTCCACGAAGTCTCCGAAGGAACATATGTGTACCGCGCCGGTCCCGAACTCTGGATCTACCTCGCGGTGGGGGACAATCGGAACCTCCCGCCCGATGAGGGGGACCACCGCAGTTTTTCCGTGGAGGTGCTTGTATCTTTCGTCATCTGGGTGGACGACCACGACCCTGCAGCCGAAGAGGAGCTCGGGGCGGGTAGTGGCTACGATCAGGTCCTCCCCTGTTTCTTTAACCTTGTATTTCAGGTAGTAGAGATAACCGTCCCTTTCCTTGTACTCGACCTCGGCGTCTGCTATGGTCGTCTTGCAGTGGGGGCACCAGTTGTTCGGGCGCTCTGCTTCGTATATCAGCCCTTTGTCCCAGAGGACCTTGAAAGAGAGTTGTGTCAGCCCCCTGTATTCCGGCCAGTCGGTCTGGTAGTAGTTCTCTTTGAAGTCCCCGGATATCTCAAGCCTTTTCAAAATATTTACCATTGCCTCCGTCCACCTGTCAAGGTGCTCCTTGCATAACCGTTCGAAATCGCTGCGGTCGTGTTCCCACATGTTTATGTTCTCGTACTTCTCCACGTACATCTCAATGGGTATCCCGTTCCTGTCCATCCCTATGGGGTAGAGCACGTTGTATCCCAGCATTCTATGTATCCGTGCTATTATGTCTTGCATGGAGTAGGAGACTGCTGCGCCGATGTGCCAAACCGGGGCGGGGTACGGGGGCGGCGTATCGATAACCAAGACGGGCCTGCTGGAGCGGGGGTCGAAAGCCCACCAGTCCTCTTCCGCCCATCTGTTTATCATATCCTCTTCAAACTCGAGCTTCCAGCGTTTTTCTTTGATCCTTGGCTCGCCAGACCCGCCCATTGCCCGTCACCTTTTCCAGCTTTATAAATGTTTTTACGTCTGTTGTTTTAAATGGGTGCGGTCGTACCGCACATTTTTGCGAAGGGGCACGTCTTACAGCTGTTGTGCTCGGCTTTTTTCGGGAAAATGCCCGACCGAACCGCAGAGTAGAAACGTTGCTTTACCGATTCCACCATCCAGTAATCGTCGTCGCTAAAGCTTTTTTCCCAGAGTACTTCTCCATCGTTCGTTCTTGTTATCTGCACCGTTATCTGGCTACAGCCCAGGGCTTTTAGTGCTGAGGCGTACGCCAGTACTTGCAGTTTCCCGCGCGGGCTGAGGGCTGACTTGAAGTCAACAACTACCGCTTCTCCCTGGTAAAGCCTGAC
>DQUH01000049.1 GCA_015662385.1 Methanobacteriota archaeon
CTGCAGACTTCCTTGCCGTGGCGCTTTTCGTGAAAATAACCGAAGGGTGGGTGCCATCATTCGCCCCCTACGGCTGACAGGGCAACGGAGAGGACTTCCTCGAAGACGTCAAGGGGGCGCCTCCCGAAAGATTTAACGGTGTGCAGCCTGTCAGTCTTTGAGGATACGTAGTTGTACGCTTTTTCCATCAGCATCAGCTGCTCCGAAAGGTAACCGTCGAGCACGAACCTCTTGTAAATGCCAACGCGGCGCCCAATGGAGTTGCGGTCCACCTGAAGGTAAAAAGTAATGTCTGGAAACGCCAGAAAGTAATCGGCCACCTCGTAAAACCAGTCATAGAACTCCTGGAGCTGTATTCCCTCGCCGTTCTGGGTGTAAAACGCCCATAAACCGGCAAATACCGTGTCAACGTGCCTGTCGTAGACCAACACGTCAGCGTCTGCAAAGCGGTCGTCAGAAAGGATTCCCAGCAGCACCTGTACCGCCGTTTTCAGCGGTATCAGGGGGACCTCGTTCACCCAGAGGCGCCTGCGCTCCCCCGCGTAAGCAGACATCGCGAGTTCAACCCTTTCTTTCGTGAAGGGTTTCACGAGCATCGTATTGTACCCTCTGTGCAGGAGTTCCCCCACGAGCAGTTTCGAGAACGTAGTCTTCCCCGCGCCGGGAAGCCCCTCAAAGCTTATCACGAAGGGCGAGGATTTCTTTGACGGCAATTTTTTCACCCCTCTCGAGCAACGTACCGATCACTATAGAGTCTGCACCGGCGGAGAACACTGCGCGGGCATCCACGGCAGACGCTATCCCGCCACCGGAAACAACTGGTACGCCCGCGGCAATACCAGCCACCGACCGTAGGACGTCCAGATCAGGCGGTTCCCCCGCACCGGAGCCACCCTCTACGTAAACCACGCCGCCCAGGCGTCTGGCAAGCCGCACGTACCTAGACAGCACGGAAGGCATGGGCGGGAGGGGATATGGGTCAGCAAGGGATGAGATGGAAGTACCGCCGGGCCTGACAATGTACACCAGCGGAACGGCGGGTAACCCCCTTTCCTCTGCGGCGTCAAGGATATCCATAAACGGCCTCAGCCCAAAAACCCTGGAGTTGGCAAAAAGGGTTGCAAGAATGAAGTCAGCGTCCCCCACTACCTGCGAATCGTGTACTGCAAACACACCAACGGTATGCCCCAGATCCTTCAGCGCAGACACGTCTTCCGCCAGAACATCGGAATATACCCTGTACGTCCCGCCGACAAGGAAACCGTCGAAATCCAAGCGGTAAATGGGTTCTCCCAAGAGGTGGTGAGGAGTGGTTTTTTCGGGGTCCACCAGCCCCCAGACCTGGCGGGGCTTAAAGGGGCAGTCCATAGCAGAAAGGGGGAAAATAAGAGTTATAACCGTAATCGGGGTGGAACGGCAATAGACGAAAGAGTATGCAGAGGTTTTTTGCTTTTTGGATCAGAAGATTATTGTATGGTTAAGTACTACATAGAGACGTACGGCTGCGTAGCCAACAAGGTGGATTCGGAAATTGTCATGGCTGCGCTGGCATCCAGCGGCTGGGAGAGGGTAGAGAGTCCAGAAGAGGCAGACGTGACGATAATCAACAGTTGCGCAGTTAAGGAAAAAACAATCGCCCATATGCTGGCACGGATCCGACGGCTATCTCCAATATCCAAGAAGCTGGTGGTAATGGGCTGTTTGGCTGACGTTCTTCCGGAAGAAATAAAGAAAATAAGGGGGGATTCGATCGCATTTGGCCCGAGGCGGTTCAGGGAGCTGGGGGAAGCCCTCGGCGTCCGGCTGCCGGAAAGGAAGGCGGGGGTACCGAAGCTCAGGACGGAACCGTACGTTGCGTCAGTGGTGATATGCGAGGGCTGCACGGGGGCGTGCACGTACTGCGCCACAAAGATAGCGAGGAAATACTTGAAGAGCTTTCGCCCGGGCGACATCGTGAGGGAAATCAGGGAAGCGGTGGCAGAGGGTAGAAAAGAGATCCGCATAACAGCCCAAGATACCGGGGCTTACGGCAGGGACATCGGTACAAACCTCGTAGAACTGCTCTGTGCGGTACTTGACAGCGTTGAAGGGGAATACAGGATACGGGTGGGGATGATGAACGTGGAGCACGCCCTGCAGCTGGTGGACAGCGGGCTGCTGGACGTGTACAAAGACGATAGGGTGTACAAATTTTTTCACGTCCCCGTACAGTCGGGGAACAACAGAATCCTTGGTTTGATGGGGCGGCAGTACAGTGTAGAAGATTTCAGGGAGCTGATAAAAAAAATACGGGGGGCGTTTCCCCTCGCGAGCATTTCCACGGACATAATTGTCGGGTTCCCCACGGAGAGCTGGGAGGAGTTCCTGGACTCGGTACGGATAGTCGAGGAGCTGAGGATAGACGTGCTGAACATCTCCCGCTATTCGGCGATTCCCGGGACCCCTGCTGCAAGAATGCGGGGGCAGGTGCCCTCCAACGAGAAAAAAAGAAGGTCGAAGTACCTGACCGAGGTGCACCTGCGAGTTAGCAAAGAGTGGAACGAACAGTACCTCGGGGAAAAGTTCAGGGCCCTTTTCATCGAAAAGGGGCGCCGCGGGGGAACAGTGGGCAGAACAGAGCACTACAAACCGGTGGTTGTGGGCGGGGACGTGATCGGGACGTTCAAAGAGGTACGGATCGTCGGCGCCGAGCCCCTTTACCTGAAGGGCGAGCTGGAACAGTGCAAGGGCGCCAACACACCTGTCCGGCCTGACCTCACAAACGCTGAAACATAGCAGCTAATGGAGTATGTGGGATCGGAGATCCCACCATACGAGGTCGTCCCACCAAAGAATTTGGTGCTGGCCAAGTTCTTTGGCCGGGCGACTACGGGGCCAACCTTCGCTACGCTCGGTTGACC
>DQUH01000063.1 GCA_015662385.1 Methanobacteriota archaeon
GGCAGCAATAGAATAGGCGGTGGGAAGGGTTTAAAAGAAATTGGAAATGGCTACGTGCAGTAGCGGTCCAGGATCGGGCGGACGTCCGGGGGCACGTTCACGTAGTACTCGAAGTTTTCGGGATGGAAAGAACCGGGGAAATCCACGTAGCGGGCAAACCCTTTTTCCGCCAGGCGCGCGTTGACGTTGAGCAGGACGCCGGGAGACTCCGGCACGTACACCACCGCCACCACCCTGTCGTACCTGTCGTAGGGGGGGCTGTCAACGTCAAGGACCATGCAGCTTGCCGAATGGAGGATCCGGATTAGCTCCCGTTTCGCCTCTTCATAGCCTTCCTTCCCGCGCTCGGGGGCGTCTATATCCGCCAAACGAACCTTGAACCGCTGGCCCTCCTTGAAACCGTAAACTGAATACACCCAAACAGTATCCCCGTCAACGACACGGTGCAGACGGGCGACAGAATCCAATTGGAACTTAGACGAGCTGTTGTTAAAATGTTGGCTGTAAACAACCGCCGACAGCAGTGCTAGAACCACCGAGATGACAAAAAATACAGAATTGCTACGAAGCACCTTCGCTCACCGTTTTGTATGCCATAACACCCGCGGGATTCCCCGGGAAAAGGCTGACGACGACGTTGTCGTCCAGCAAGTAAACACGGGCGCCGCCGATTTTACCGACGTACGCACCGCGGGAGAGCAGAATGTTATGGACACTGTTGGCATCTTTTGCAGTGCGCAGGTAGCAGTACTGGCGCAGGCTGTTCCCTTCCATGACCAGCACCTCCGAAACGCTAAAGGTGGGACCAAACACGCCTGCCAAAGACTCGCAAAACATGTCTTTCCAGTGGACCGGCACCACTTTATCTGAGAGGGGGACAACGCCCACGTACACCTTTGAACCGCCGTCACTGGAAACGACCGCGTAGGTCTCGGCCCCACAGCGGTCCGGGACGGTTATCATGTAAATCACCTCTGATTCTGGGGGAATACCGGGCAGCGGAATGTTGAGTGACTGGACATCGGTGCTGCGGGCGTAGTAGTACACATACTCGTAGTTCTGTAAAACCGCCAGGGCGGTAGTGTCGGCATCGAAGGGGGAAGAGAACACCAACATCCCGTCCGTTTCCCCCAGGTACTGCCAGCCGGAAGATAACGCGCTCGGCACGTGGGGGCAGGGCGAAAAAACAAGGAATGCTCCCGCGGTTAAAAGGGATAGAAATAGGAGAACAAATAGCGCGGGGATCCTAAACTTTTCCGGCAGCATACTTGCTGTAATACCTGCAAACATCTTTAAACGGACATTTCCCGCATAAAGGTCGGAGGGGGCGGCAAACTGCACGGCCAAAACGCACCAGAGCGTGGTTTACGTTAACCCACTCTTCTTCAGGGACTATGCGTTTCAGCTCCTCTTCTACATCCTCCGCCTTTGCGCCCTCGTCCACGATGCCCAAGCGCACAGCCACGCGGTGTACGTGGGTATCTACAGGCACAGCAGGCTTTCCGAAACCGTAAGCAAGCACTATGTTGGCACATTTTCTGCCTATGCCGGGTATGCGTAAAAGCTCTTCAAAACTGTCGGGAACCCTGCCGTCAAACTCATGCAGGATGTACCTCGCAGCTGCAACTATTGTCCTCGCCTTGTTGCGGTAAAAACCCACCGGATATATTAGTTTTTCAATTTCAGCGGGGTCTGCAGACGCGAGGTCTTTTACGGTTCTGTACCGGGAAAAAAGACGGCGGTACGCCGAATCCGTCGTCTCGTCCCGGGTGCGCTGGGAAAGAATGCATCCGACGAGTATACGGAAGGGGTCATCGCGCACGTGCTCGGGTTTCTGCTGGGATGAATAGCCGGCGATGATTTCGCGGATTATCGGCCACCAGTCCACAGGGGGATTGGGGAACGATGTTTTTTAAACGGCTCCCCTCCACTCTCTTATGGGGGGGCGTAGCTCAGCCTGGGAGAGCGTCCGGCTGAAGACCGGTGCGTCGTGGGTTCAAATCCCACCGCCCCCATACTGGGCCCGGGCATCGTTGCCCCCCACACCCTTTTTGTTGTGGTGTAGCAAATGATAGGGACTAGAAAAGGTTGGATGTACATCATAAAGATTTTAAAGTTTGCCACCGGTGCGGTGCTGGTCGCCGCAGCTGCGGTGATGCTGGTTTACTCGGCGGTGGACACGGTACACGCAGTAAGGGCTGGGGAGGCCATCCACGGCTTTGAAGTCCTTATATCGAACGTCCTACTGATCATGGTTTTTCTTGAGCTGGCAAAAACGTTGTTCGCTTACGTTGAAAACGAGGAGAAATATTTACACACGATTATGGAAGCTGCGTTTATAGCGGTGCTGCGGCAGGTCATTTTAATAGAGATAATAAAACTGGGGTGGACGGAGGTACTCAGCATCTCGGCGTTGATACTGGCGCTGGGTTATGCTTACTACAAGATGCCGAAACGGGGCTAAAGGAGCCCCCGCCTGCGCAGGTATTCCCTGACGTGGGCGTTCTTCTCGTGGAGTTCCAGCCCCCTTTCCCGGGCCAGCCTTAGCTCCTCCCTCCAGATCCGCCCCCCGATCTCCCTGAGCTCCTCGGAGGAAAGTTCTATGCCCAAGGAGCCGAGCAGCGCGGAGTAGTCGTCGAGGTCCCACGCGTAAAGGGAAAACCCGCAGGTGACTGCACTGTCCACAACAGCTATCTCGTCCTGGACAGATATGACGTAGCCCACGGGGTCGTCCACGTCCTCAAGGTCCTCGCGCCACATTTTCGTGAGTATCAGCTGGTTCTGGTCCCTACGGACGTTGGTCTCAACTGCCAAGGAGTACACCGGGTCGTCAGGGGAGACCATTACCGGAAAGGCCACGGCGTCAATGCCTGCATCGTTGAGGCGTTCATACATCCTTGCGATGCTGTGGAAGTCCGTGCCGGCGTCCCTGTAGAAGGTTAGGAAACCGCCCCAGAATTCGAAGTCTTTCTTACAGGCGATGGGACAACCGGCGCAGGGGTGCCCTTTTTTCTCAAAGGCCTGCCAGGCACTGAGCACGCGCTCCCAGTCGAGTCCAACGGGTAGGCGGCCCCTTCTGCCAAGCTCGTGGAGGAGCATGCCCACAGTCCCGGACTTGGTAAGCTGGGCAACAACACTGTTCTGCTTCAGCTTAGCGAGAAGCCCGCGGAGGACGTCCATGTATTCAGGGGTTATGGGGGCGGAGCTCCCGGAGAGGGGGTCAATCACGAGGGCTTTCACGCCCCTACTGCGCAGGACGTTGCCAAGTCCGCCCCTGCCAAAGAACGCGTGGCGGTTGTTGGCAAGAACAGCGTTCTCGCTGTCAAAAGCCCCCGTTGCCAGTACTACTCTTCCGGGATACCGTTCTTCCAACAGCTGAAAGGTCTCGCGGACGTTGGCGTCAAAGAAGGAACCAGCATCGTGGAAGGTGACGCCGTCGCCGGTTACGTGCAGGAAGACCTTTTCCTCGGAGCGGCCCTCCAGCACCACTGCAAAAGGGCGCATTTTCTGGACGTTGCCCCCGGCAGATGAGTAAAAAATGTTTCCCGTTTTCGGGGAGATGTAATATGCGGTCGCACGGCCGGGAATTCCGGGCACGCTGCTCAGCACACCGCGGGCTATGACCACGGCGTCCGGATCGTCCCGAAGGGTCTTTAGACCAAAACCGCGGCCGCCCAACCATTTGTAAACAGTGTCCTCGTCAAGTTGCTCCACATCCCAGGTTTTTGAAGAGAGGTCGATCCAGTACACTTCAGCATTTTCCATGTTGGATAATTGGAGCAGTTATATAAAAGGGGTTTGGGTAGTGAGTAATAGTGCGGGTGCAGGCGGGGGTGGCCGAGCGGTCAAAGGCGTCGGACTTAAGATCCGATGGGCGAAGGCCCTGCGCGGGTTCGACTCCCGCCCCCCGCACATAACACCCATAAAAGAGGGGTGCGCTTGTCCGGATTGTTCTACCTGCTCGTTGGCATTGTGCTCCTCAGCACAGGAGCAAATATTGCCGTAAGCGGTGCTGCGAAGCTGGCCAGGGCTCTGGGCGTGGACAAGTACGGAATAGGGGCTACCATCGTAGCAACGATAACCAGCCTCCCGGAACTGGCGGTGGCGAGCATCGCTGTGGTGAAGGGCGAGCCCGATATAGCCATAGGTGCTGCTTTCGGATCCACCCTTGGGCTTATACTCCTGTCCTTGGGCGTTCTGGGCATCATTACAAAAATCAGGTTTGATAGAACGCGGAAACGGGAAGTGCTCTGGGCCACAATAATTATAACTTGGGTCACCGCCGTAGCTGTAAGCGTACGGAGCATCGGGCCGGCGATGGGGGCCATCCTGCTAGGGCTGTACTTTGCATACATGAGAATGGTTGGACAGGGCGGGTTTACGGAAACTGCGGAAGAAAAGAGCAGAGTGGGTGGAGCTATAAAAGGCGTGGCTCTAGTGGTGGTAGGCATCGTTGCCGTTATCACTGGGGCAGGGTTTGTGGTGGAAGGGGGAAAAACAATAGCCCGGAGCTTCGGGATACCTGAATTCTTTGTCGCAGTGTTCGTTGTGGGGCTGGGCACCAACCTGCCAGAACTGGCTGTGAGCGTGGGTGCTGCACTCAAAGGGCACACGCAAATAGCTGTTGGGAACATATTAGGGAGCGCTGTGGCAAACTTGACCCTTGTTCTCGGCACCGCCGCAGTTATAGGGGGGCTCACGGGAAAAAATGTGGTGTTCAACAGCACGGCGCATCTCGTGGCCGGCCTGATGCTAAGTGTGACGCTTGTAGGGGCGAAGTTATCGAGGGACGAAGAAGTAAGCAGGGGCGAAGCAGCGGCGCTGGTCGCGCTTTACGTTCTGCTCGTCTGTGCAGAACTACTGCTGAGCTCCACCTGAGCAAAATCTTTGGACCTTAGGAGGTACCAGATCATCAAAGCGCTCAGGACGTTGGTCATTATTATTGTTATGGACGCGATCTGGACGATATCCTTTATTATGGGGAAATATTCCGTGCCGGAAAACATCTGCAAGAGGAGAGCCGAAAGTACAGCCTCACCCAGCCCGCGGGGGATGAGTATCGCAAAGCGCACCGCTGGTTTTATCTGCATAAGGCGTGCTGAGACGTATCTGGCCAGCAGAGATATTAGTGAAAGTATTCCTGCAAAAACCCAGTGCAGGCAGTTCGTGCTGAACTTGAAGATTACGCCCAGGAACACGAAAAAGAACACGCGGATGAAAAAGGATATTTCGCGATGGAGCTGGATCATATTCATCATGCGGAGCGGGGATATGAGCTGGTCGTTAGAGAGGGTAAGCCCAAAAACAAGGGCAAACAGGGGGCCGTTACCTCCGAATTCCTCCATAAAAGCATAAAAAGCCATCAGAACCGCGAAAGTAAGCATGTAGGAAAAGGGAACTGCGCGGAGTTTCTTCAGGATCTTCTGCCAGAAGTGGCCCACAAGCAGTCCGAAAACTATGGAGATCGAGAAGGCTGCAAGTATGCTCTGTATGGGGTACCGCCAGTCGGTGGAAGGCGTGAGGACGTACTGTGCAATTGCCATGACCAGGATAACGTTGTAAACGTTGGTTATGGTGGACTCGAGTTCAAGCACGGTCTGGTCCTCAGGGCTCAGGCCCAGGCGCCTGCCCAGAGGTATTACAATGGCTGCGCTTGTCCCCCCCAGGAGAAAACCGAGCATCAGCGCAAAGGGAACGTCCCAACCAAAAAGGTACACCGCGACCGCGGCGGAAAGTATAGATGTTATAAAATAATGGGCAGTGGCGTAGAAAAGGCTGCGGGGAGCCTCAACGATAACCTTTTTCACGTCGAGGTTGAGGCCCGTCTCGAACATGATGACCATTATGGCGATGGATGCCATCAGGCCTGCGAACTGCTCGAAAGTTGCCGGCTGAAAGATCTGGGCTATCACACTGCCGGGAAAAAAGGCGTTTGCCACCGGACCGAGAAAGATTCCCAGAAAGATGAGGATGAGGGAGTCAGGTATCTTCGTACGGTCAAAAAAATAGTTTGCCAGAAAACCTATGAAAATGAGGGCGGATACAACGAGGAAAACCACCGAAACGTACATGCTGTAAAAAAACTTTCAGAGGTTAAAAAACTTGGGGATGATGAGAGCGACGTGTGCTGATACGTGATGAGTTTTGCTTCCCGGCTGACCCGGAAGTTATGTGGAAAACTCCGTCTGGACGCCGAAATATTCCTTTACATGGGGTCTTGAAAGATACCAAAGGACTATCGCCCCGCTAAGCGCGCTGAGGAGGTCAGGTTTAAATGCTGACAGCAAGGACAGTACAGATATGGCTACCTCTAACCACCACGCCCACGCCTTGCCCGTCCACAACCCCCAAGAAACGACGACCAACACCAGTCCGTAAACGAGTGTTGTTATCACTGCGGCAAAAAGGTTTGAGTTTTGGGCCAAATCGTACTCAATAAATAACGTGGTAACCAGAGGGTTCACCGCAAGCCCCACAATCCCCACAAGCAGCATGTTTGCGCCAACAATAAAGTTGTAAATGGCAAGAATCGTAACGCCCAATGGCCTTTCAACTGTCAACCCCATCACCCTAAGGTAAACCTCGTTATGTTAGCTTTTAATGTTCTCCGCGTCTGAAAACAAGGTACACGAGAAGGGGAAAGACGAGGGTTGCGTCGGCCCAGACGCTTACGTAGTCCGCTTCAGAGCGCAGTTTACCCCAGGATACGCCTTCGCTGGGGGGAGCACCGCTCAGGGAACCGTCCCAGGGCACCGCTGTGGAAACGTATATGGCGTAATCCGCCCCTCCCCGGAAGAGGTTCGCATTGATTATTGCATGTTTGGGTAGAGATCCGCCCAGAACAACGGCAGCGGTTTTTTCAGCCTCCACCGCCAAATTGTTCAGCCGGACGATGTCGTTTGCTATATCTATCACCAGCTCCCTATCGCCCCTTTCCTCCTTGAAGAAATAGAGCATGTCTCCAAAGGAACCGTCGGTTAGGGCTGGACAGAATACGGGAACGTCGTGCTTGTACGCCCAGTAAAGGACGCTGCGTTCCTTTTCCCTGCCGAAGCACTCGTCGAGATACCTGCCCATTTCGTATACTACCTCGCTCGCTGTTAGCGGTTCCCCCCTTTCCCTCTGCAGCTCCAAAATCCTTTCAAAAAAGGGGATCATGTACTTTTCAAACTCGATGTAGCGATCGTTGGGCACAAATATGTTCCCGATTCTGTTTACCCCTTTTCTGCGCATCTCAGCATCATCGGCGCCCCATTCCCCGAGGATGAAGGGTTTTATCACTTTTATGAAGTCTTCCTCTACGCCCCCTGCAGTGGTTACTATGACGTCCACTTTCTTATGCTTCACGAGCCAGGCGATAATTTCCCGTAGCCCGGAGGATATTATGTTTGACGTGTATCCGAGAAATACGCGGACGTTTTCGCCGGCGGCCCGTTGCTGCTCGACCTTCTTCCATATCTCAACAGCTCTCCCCAGGTGCGTTGCTTGGAAGCCGATCTGCAGGTATTTCTCAACAACCTCTTCCAGGGAGGTTACAGAATCAAAGTCTGGGCCCTCCACAGGTGGCCCGTCGGGATCGGAGGACGGTTTAAGGACTATATCTCTGGGGCTGGCCATTACTGGCCACCAAAAAACTTTACTGGGACGGGGCGACGATCACAACAGTATCGCCCCGTACCAGGATGCGTCCGAGCTTCTTGACCGTGCCGTCCTGCTCCGTCAGCTCAGCGTCGTCAACCACGAGGTTCATGTGCACGTCAAACGCGAGCAAGACGCCGCGAACCTGACGCCCCATCTTAAGTATTACAAGCACCTCTTTACCGAGGCTGTCGTTCAGCAAATCAAAGGGCCTTCCTGCCATGAAACCACCTTTTATTTTTTCTTAAACACGGATTTAAATATAGTTTTAATAACCGTTAAAAAGTCTTTCTTCGGTTCTTGCTTCATTTGCACTCCGGCGATGCGCGATGCGATTTCCATAAATGCTTTTGCTGCAGGGCTATCTGGCCTGCGAACCACCACCGGCGAGGGCTTCTTTAGAAGGAGGGTGCGGCGAACCTCGTCATCTTCGGGCACTGAACCGAGAACGGCAAGCTCCATAATATTTTTCACGTCGTCCTCGCTGGGTTCGCCGGGGATGCCGCGCACCATATTGATTATAACGCCGTACGGTTTAACACCTACGCGCTCAGCGGACAGTTTGGCTTTTATGGCGTCGGCAATGGATGCCTTGTCAGGGGTTACCACAAATATTGCCTCGCTCGCCGCAGCCATTGCTGCCATGGTGTTGTCCTCTATGCCTGCAGGGGCGTCAAGGAATACATAATCGAACTCGTTCTCAAGCCCGCGGAGCACCTCTTCCATCTTTTCAGGGTTAACACGGCGGTACTCCTGAAGGGAAAGCCCGGAAGGCACGATTATAAGGCCGTTAGGCCCTTCGTACATGGCATCGTATATTTCTGCTTCTCCGCGGAGGACGTCCTGCAGGGTAATGGGGGCGGACTGGAGGCCAAAGAAAAGCGCCAGGTTTGCCATTGCCACGTCCGCGTCGATTACCACCACCTTCTTACCGAGCTTTGCAAGGGCTGCCGAGAGGTTTGCAGCAACAGTTGTTTTCCCTACGCCGCCCTTTCCGGATATTATGGATATTCTCCTACCCATGGTCACCAACCCATGCTGAAAAGCATCCGCTCCACGTCACGGGCTATTGCCGAAAGTTCAACCATGTTGACGTAGGCTGGCGCGTGGACTATATAGACGTGCGCCCCTCTGCGGAATGCGATGATCCAGTCGCCCTTGGATATGAAAACGTGGGAAACGTTGGACAGCTCCAGGGCAACCTGTTCGAAGATGGAGTACTCGTGGACGGCTTCGTCTTCCGGAAGGGTTGTCGCCACGAGCACCCCGTCCTCGGTGAAAACAGATATCGAATCGACCATATGTTTCTTCTGGAGGTATTCGAGGAGCTTTTCCACGTCTGCCTCGGTAGGAGGTTCGATTTTCTTGGGTACGGACAGCGCTTTAACTTCGGAATAATTCGGACGTTCTTCAAGACCAAAGAGCCGGAACAAAAGGCGCTGGATCATATCTCCCCCACCTTCACCCCAGTGAGTCCGTATTTCGCAAGGATGCGGATCCTATCAATATCCTCTGGAGGAAGTGTTTTTATTATACTCTTCACCCAGCGGTCGGAGTAGCTCTCCGGCACAAGTTCCAAAAAATCCTTGGGTGTTATCGCCGCTGGGAGCCCCGCCTTTTCGTTAAATGCAAGCACCAGGTTTATTTTTGGGATCGTAAGGGCTACGACCGAATACACAGGACATTTGGAGACCAAGACGTTCGCCGCGGGTTCCAGAGCATCCTTTCCGTCTATAACGTAGTCGTACTTCAAGTGCTCATAAGAGGCTGCCACGATATCGCCCCTGGAAAAAAGCAGGATGCCTTCCTCAAGCCCGTCATACCCGCGGCCGAGCCAGGCCACGTAACCGTTAAAAGACCGTCTATGTAGATCATGTAAAAGGGCCGAAAACTCCTTTAACTCTAGTGGTGCCGCACTGGTCACCACTTCCCCCGCAGGGATGTTCATAATAGGAAAACGCGGGGACTGTATTTAAAAGGAGGGGCTGTTATGGGTGAGATGGACATCAAGTTCGAAAAAGCAGGGAGAATAAAGCCAGGACAATGGGTGCTCATAGACGGAGCAGTGTGCAAGGTGACGGATGTACAGGTATCATCCCCTGGCAAGCACGGGTCTGCAAAGGTGAGGATCACGGCGGTAGGGGTCTTTGACGGGCAGAAACGGCAGATGCTGAAGCCGTCAGGGGCCGATGTCGAAGTACCCATCATAAAACGCAAATACGGGCAGGTCCTGGCAGTTATGGGCGACCAGGTCCAGATAATGGATCTCGAAAGCTACGAGACCTTCGAGCTTCCTTTGCCGGAAGAAAAAGAGCTCGCCAGCAAACTCGAACCAGGAGTGGAAATAGAATATA
>DQUH01000075.1 GCA_015662385.1 Methanobacteriota archaeon
CAACGTTTTTGAAGTGCTGGACGGATCGCTCCGCGTTTTCCGCAAGGACGGTCAGGTGTATCTCTCGTACATTGACCGTACGGACGGTTCCCGCAAGACTGTTAGGGTAGAATCGTACAGGCAGGCGGATAACGGGGTTGTGCTGGAAACAGAAGATGGTGAGCACGTAATAGCCGTGGAGGAAAGGGACGGGGCAGTTGTTGCAACCCTTGACGGCGTTGTCTACGGTCCCGTGGTTGCGCCGGGTTCAGTGGTTCAGAAGAAGGTATTGGATATGTACACTGATCCTGGTACAGGGGACCTGGTAATTGAAACGGAAGACGGCGTACACCGGATACGGCTGGAGGTTGACCGCCACGGACGGCCGCAGCTCTACATAGACGACGTTTTGAAGGGGATAGTTCAGCTCATGCAGGGCCCGAGGGGATACGTGGCGTACAACCCGGATACGGGGGAGTGGTCCCTCGTTGCAGGTTTGATTACGCCCCTGGCCGAGGCGTTCAAGGGCGGTATCAAAATCTCCCTGAACTCTAATGGCCAGCTGGCTGCAACGCCTGCCGCGTGGGGTTTCAAGATGAACCCGTACGCAACTGCCGGTGGCCAGGGGATCTCACTACCGCTGTTTAACGGATTAGAAGTTGCACTGCTGTTGCTGGCGGTTGCAGCGATATTTGCGGTCATCCGATGAGGAGGTGGTCGTGGGTGTCAACATCTGCTACAATTTTTTTACCCCTCACTACCTTGTGTACGGTAGCGGGGCTTACGAACTTCACCCTGACCCTGGCCCTTTTTATTTCCCACTCGTCGGCGTGGGGCTCGTTGTGCCTGAAGTAATCTACAGATACCTTCTCTACCCGTACTATTATCCCTTCGCTTCCCTTTTCCACGTCTTCTTCGCCGTCGCTGGTTAAAAATATGAGATCGCCGCATTTCAAGTCTTCGACGGCGGAGACGTTTTGCTGGGATATTAGCTCGAGGGTGCTCCCCCCTCTGCTACGGATTTTTTTCAGAGTTTCGGGCTTAACGCAGGTAATAACGATCATTCAATCACCCGTACATGGGGCTGTCCCGCTGTTTGGACCGGGCAAATATGTTGCACACTTCCTTTTCTATGTTTTTTGCGCGTTCCGTTAGCTCGCCGTAGGACACATCGAGCCCGAGCATTTCGTCGAGCTTTTTAACGATTTCTGCGGCGGTGCGGTAATCTTCTTTGGTCCTGAGCGCTCCTAGAATAAGCGCAACCGGGACCCCTGTTTCCTGCCCCTTCACCAAGAGGGCTGCTGAAATCCCAGTGGTAATACCTTTTTCCACGGGCTGGATCCCGTACCCTTTCAGGAATTCTACTTCTTCCTTGGTGCTCCCTGCACCCCATAACACCCTTGAAGAAGCTGTCGGTACGAGAACCCCCGCAATGGAAAGTATGCGTTTTGCCCCTTCGTTTTTCGCCGTTTCCACAAGGGTCTCCCCGAGTGCTTTTGCCGTTTTATCCGAGAACAGGATTTCTGACAGCACCACAGCTATTTTTTTCTCACCATCCGCATAAATCCTTACGGGGGGGAGGGAAACACCGTTTTTTATAGCTGCTACTGTTGGGAAGCTCTCGGAAAAGGCAGCACCTATTAGCTCCATACCCATTGAATCCACTATGTGCTTCGCGGCGATGGGCCCCACCAGCCCAATTCCCGGAAAGCCGACAATAACTGTGTGCCCCTTGAGGGGCTTCTTCACCTCAATTTTCACACCCACGCTGAATAATGCTGCATTTCTATTTAAATGTCCATCCCCGCCAGTACGAAATACGTACCGAACGATATCGGCAGTAGTACCGCAGCATATATTATGGCTTTCCTAGGTTTTCCTTCCAGAAGGGCAACGAATATCGCAGACATGACGGCCAACAGGGCTACGTGTACTACCACTGCGTCCTGTACCGCGGTAAGGGTGTCTGTGACGTCAAAGAGGTGGCCTTCCGTCAGGCGGCTCACCATCCTCTTTGTTATTCCCAGGATTCCCGGTACGAACAACCCTGCAGAGAGGAGCACCACGTATCGCTGGAGTGCCAGAGCCGACGCCCTCTCCCTTTCCATGTCTATGAGCGCTTCAATGTCTTCTGCAGCATTGCGTATGAGCTCAGACCAGTTAGAGCCGCTGCGCATCCCTGTTATTATCATTGTTACTGCGTTGTTGAAGAGGTACGATCCACTTGCCATTGCCACGGTCCTCATTGCCTTTTCAGGGGGGATGCCGGCGCCGACAAGTTTTCTTACCCGCCGGAACTCGCTGGACAGCTCTCCGTAGCCCTTTGATAGGTGGTCTATTACGTCCCGCAGGGTCCTCACCGGCAGGGTTGCCAGTTCGAGCATTGCCCTTGGCAGTTCTTCCTCTGTCCTCTTCCGTTTTTCCTGGTGACGGGACTCCTTAGCTGCAAGGTATATTGCGGGAACCAGCGCCGCCGCCACCACGTACTTGGGGTTTAACAGGTACAGCACGGAGCCCGTGAAAACAGAGGTAAGAAAAACAACTGCCATTTCTTTCACTGCTATCGCCTCATGAAAGAGGGTATTCGCAGGTATACCCAGAGGAGCACGCCCGCCGATAGGGCCGGGAACACCACAGCAGGTATGTAAAATGCCTGTTTTTGGCTTAACGTCAAACTCATGAAAAGGGAGCCGATGGAAACGTACATTTCGAAAAGAGCGGGAACAAGGGCCGCCACCGCCACGAACACGAGGGTATACATTGCCAGCTCTGCTGAAAAGCGCTTTGCCTCTGCCCTGTGGACCGCTATCATCTCGTCCGCAAGCTTCTTTATTGTTGTGGCCTCCCTCCCGCTCTGGTACAGTATTCCGAGGTGTAAGAACGCCCTGCGTACCTTTTCAGAGTCTATGCTTTCCCCTACGGACTGCAGGGCCCGTTCCATAGGTATCCCCTTTTTGTACAGCGATATGGCATCTTCGATGGCCCCACCGAGAATTTTACCTGCTTTTGCGCCGTCCATAAGTGCCTGAAGGTATGGGACGCCCGCCCCCACCTCGGACGCAATCGTCCTCATCACGTACGGGATTTCTGCCTCTGCCGTTTCAGCCCTGAACTTTGCGAGCCGAAAGGGTAGGTACACGGCAGTGGCGGTTCCGATCACAAGTAGGACGGCAGCCGTTGACGGCCGCAGTTCCAGCAACAGGTACGCCAGAACTACCCCCGTTGCGACAAAGGCCATTGCACATGCTAGGTACTCCTCAACACTTATGCGCATTCCCGCTTTCAGGAGCTTGTCCTGGAGGGCGGACGTGAGGCGACCCATCTCCCCACCGCCTCACAGTATTTTTTGATGTCTTTTTCGCGGATGTTCTTGAGAACTTCGATCCGCCACGATATCTCTTCTTCCAGGTTTTCCGGCCGCTCCCTCCAATTAATGCTTACGATCTTCCTTTCTTCGGTTCTCCCTGCCCCCCGCCGCCTCTGGACGACGAGCAGATCCAGCGCCGCGAGGTCTTCGTCAGGGATCCCCATGCTTTTTATCCGCCTAAGCGCTTCCTCCGCGGTCCTCCCGTGCATTGTTGCGTACGACCCCTTTCCCTGCCCCGCAAGCATGGTGTCGAAAAGCGCCCGCACCTCCTCCGGTCTCCGCACTTCGCCCACTACTACCCTGTCCGGCCGCATGCGTAAGGTATCGTACACGAGCTCCTGCATGCTTATCTCGTCGCTGGGGACGAGGCGGACGCTGTGGCTGTGGGGCACCTCTATTTCGGGCGTTTCCTCCACGAGCACTATCCTCTCTTCCAACGGGACGAAGGAGAGCAAGGCGTTCAGCGTTGTTGTCTTTCCAGACCCCGTGTTTCCGGCGATGACGATGTTCATCTCCTCGTCAACCGCGTACCATATCTCGGCGAGCTGCGCCAGTGTTGCGGTACCGTTTTCTATGAGGTCCCACGGGGTGAACCGGCGCACGGTGAAACGCCTGATCGTTAACGCGTGTCCGCTGGACAGGGGCGGTACTACGGCATGAATCCTTGACCCGTCTGGGAGAACGGCGTTGACCCGGGGGTTTTTCAGGGTGATCCTGCGGCCCACCGACACGGCGAACCTGTTCACCACGTTTATGAAGTACTCCCCGTTCCAGAAGGCGAGGTTTGTGTCTTTCCACCCCTCTCCGCGTAAATAGACCTTTATGGGATCTTTGAGTCTAACCGTTGCAATCTCTTCTACGTTCTCTTGCTGCAGGAAGCTGAGGGGCCCGTACTCTTCGTACGTTTTCTTTATCCACCGCATTATCCGTTCCTTCGACTC
>DQUH01000040.1 GCA_015662385.1 Methanobacteriota archaeon
TCTGGGAGGCTTTCCTTTTTACCAGGTTCGCCACCCGCCTCGGAAAGAACGCCCGCGGGGGGAGATGGGGCAGGGTTTTCTGAACACGCAGAGGCGTCCACGGCGATCTCCCTCCCCTCGTGCTGGCTGCGGCGCGGCCGTATCCTAACGAGAAATGCCCTGGACGTGGTATCCGCACGGTCCCCCACCAGCGCAACGCCTATGGGCAGGCGCTTCACGAAAACCCCCGTGTATTCTTTGGGCAGGACCGTGGGCATCCTCTTTTCAACGGCACGCACGTCGTCGGAGAACACGAGCTTGTGGACGAACAACAGGTCCAGCTGGGACAGCACCCTCGAGTCTATGGCGGCGGGCTGCTGGGTAGCGAAAAGGAGGGAACAACCGGGCCTCCTGCCCTGCTTGACGTACTCTATGAGCGCGTCGCTCGCAGGGGTCTTCCTGTTGCCGGAAGGGATGAGTATGTGCGCCTCGTCGATGACGAGCCAGGTGGGGGGGATGTCCTTCTCCTCCCTGCCACCGCCCGCAACGTTCAGGATCTTTGCAGCCTCCTTCCTCGTCGCCGCCTTCCTCGCGTGGAGGATGCGCCGGGCAAGGACACCGATAACTAGCGCTCCGACGTTCTCCTCAAGGAAGGACACGTCGATGACGGACACCACGCCGGGTTTCGATATCTCGGTCAGCGGCGTGCCCTCCTCTGAAAATATGCCCCACGACCTTGCGGCGTAGAAACGGGAGAGCAGGGCACGTATGGTCTCGGGCTTGAACCCCTTTTCTTTGTCCCTCAGCTCTTCCCACTTCTCGAGCCGGTCGATGATGTCCTCGATGGAGTAGTCCTCGTTTTCCTTCCTGACGGCTTCCAGAACCTTTTCAAGGAGCATCCCCGCGGGGGAGAACCTGTCAATGCCGAAGGTGAGCGCCCAGTCGTCCACTGTGAGCATGGAGGGCTTCAACGTAAACACTGCGTCGTACGTGCTCTCGGGGATCTCGTCCACCGCGCCCACGGGGACGAACACCTTCACGTTGTCGTAGCCCTTAGGGGTGAGCCCCCACCTCGAGAGCGCCTGTATCTCGTCGCTCTGGCGGTTGGGGAGCTTCATGGACCAGTATATGCCCACGGGGTCGATGACCACCACGCCCACGTAGGGGTTGTTTTCCGCCAGCTCTTCCACGAAGACGCCGAGGGTGTACGACTTGCCCGAGCCCCTTGCCCCCGCCACGAAAACAACGTGGGGATAGAGCGCGTCCACGTACACGTCGTAGCCCTTCAGCTCCCCCTCTTCCTCGACCCTGCCGATATACAGGGCTCCCCGGAACCCCTCGCGCGAGAATAGGGATGCTTTCCTGCCGATCATCACGCGCCTCGTCCCGTCGTCCCGGAGAACCTGTAGCTCCTCCATCCCCATCACTCTGTGAACATGTCCAGGGTGGTCTGGTCGCGCAGGGCGGCTGATCGCATACGCTCCTCCTCCGATCCGGTTATCCTGCGCCCCACCTGACGCAGCAGCTCCTTAGCAACCTTCGGGCCGACAACTTCTGCCAGGAGCGCGGGATCAGCCCCTTTCAAATCATGAAGATTACGTACGCCAGCATTATAAAGCTTCCTGGCGCGGACCCTCCCCACGCCCTTGAGCTGAACCAGGTCCAGCAGTTCCTCCTTAACGCCGAAGTGGATGCGTTTGGCCATTATGTCGGCGTACCTCCACACCCTCTTCTCCTCAAGCAGTTTTGAAAGCTCGCCGAGGGCGTACGCCAGCCACTCCGCGTTGGTGACGTACGCCCGCAAGATGCCGGGGGACACGTCGTACTGTTTGAGGATATCGTCTTCGTGCACCTCGTTCACCCACGCGTGGAGTATGAGGGTGAGCTTCCACTTGTTCAGGAAGAGGTAATCGTCAAACTCCCAGGAATGGAAGTCAACGGGGATCTCGTCGCGGAACTCCTCAGCCAGCTGCCAGAGCTGGGGCTCCTCCCCCCGGGAAACGGATGGGTAGGGCCGGAGCTCAACGGTGTCCACGAGGGTGTATAAGAATGCTATCTCTCCGAAGCGGGGTTTCTTGATGTAGTCAACGAATGACTTCGCCGTGAACGGGTCTATGTACAGCTGCGCGGTCCTCTTCCCCAGGTCCGTGGCTACCACTTTGCTGTCCACCTTTACGAAACCGTTCTCTTCAAGCCAGGCGACCACCCCTTCCACCCGCTGGAGCACGGTGTCCACGTCTCCGTACTGCACCGCGTAAAAGGTGTTGGAAAAAAAGCGCTGGAGCAAATCCTGGCTCACGGAAGGAGCCGTTGCAGTGAGGGCCAAGGTGTGGAACCGCAGGGCCGTCTCGGTGCCGAGGCGGGAGTACACGTTTTCCGGCTCCCCCATGACGTAATGCTCGAAAAGCTCCTGCACCTGCCCCTCATCCCTCGCGAGTATCACCGCCTCACCGTGGTCGTCGTACCTCGGCCGGCCCGCCCTGCCAGCCATCTGCTTGTACTCCCGGACGGGGATCGCCTCGTATCCGTAGCCCCCGTACCGCTTGACCGAGTGGACCAGCACCCTGAAGGCGGGGAGGTTCACACCTGCGGCGAGGGTGGGGGTGGCAACCACTACAAGGATCTCCCCCTTCCTGAAAGCGTCCTCCACGAGCTCCCTCTGTCTTGAAACCAGACCGGCGTGGTGGAAGGCCACCCCGTCCGCAACGCAGCTGGCGAGCTCCCGGCACTGGGAAGTGGGGGACTCGAGGGCGCGCAGTATCTTCTCGGAAACCCTCCGTAGCGCGGACCTTGAACGCACGTAGCGGGAAACCACGGGACGGAGGCGGCGGGCAACGGACTCGGCGTTCTTCCTGGTCATCGTAAAAACCAAGAGCTGCTTGTTCCTCTCCAGCGTGTCCTCGACGAAGGCAACAAGGTCGTCGTCAGAAGAACCCTTTATCTCCGCCACCGACCCGTCAGAGAAAAGGACTGTCTTCCTGTGCAGGACGCCCTCCCTTAGTTTTACCGGCCTCCACTCTGAAACTACAAGCTCAGCCCTCAACCACTGGGCGAGCTCATGGGCGTTCGGGATCGTAGCTGAAAGGGCAACGATCTGGACCGAACCCCTGAGGAGAAAGCGGGTGAGTATCACCTCTATGGTGGGGCCCCTTTCAGAGTCTATCTCGTGCACCTCGTCCACGACAACGACGCCGACGTCGGAGAGCCACGGGGCGCCGTGGCGCAGGATGGAGTCCAGCTTCTCGTAAGTGGTGAATATAACGTCGTAGTCCTTTGCCCATGCATCCGCGGAGTCGAAGTCCCCCACGGAAAGCGCAGTCCTGTACTCGGGGTACAACCTTTTGAACTCCGCGTAGTGTTCGGAAGCGAGGGCGCGGAGGGGACAGGTGTACACCGCCTTTTTTCCCTGCTTCAACGCACGCAGAACCGCCATCTCGGCAACAACCGTTTTCCCCGACGCCGTGGGGGAAGAAACAACTACGTTTTTCCCCGAAAGGACGTACTCCGCCGCGGCACTCTGAACGGGGTTGAGGCTGGTGAAGCCGTGGCGCCGGAGGACGAGGTCTACAACTGGATCCAAGCTACATCCACCTTTTTAGCAGGTTTAGGACGGTCATCTGGCGTTCTATACGTTCCACCTGTTTCTGCAGCAAGTCCACCTTGCGGGTTATGAGCTCTTTGCGGGTGTTCCGCTGGGCGTCGGAGATGGAACCGAACTTCCTTGACCGGTAAACGGGGGACTCTTCGAGGGCTTGGAGCACCCTTGACCGGTAATCACGGTCTTCCATGAACTGCGCTATTATCTTCCTCGTTTTTGGGTCCAAAAAATGCGCCCACGAAAAGCCCAGGCGCTTAAACGCTTCCCGGTATTCCCTGTCAGCTACGAGCTTTAGCTGGTGGCGGATGTAAAGGGGGTCAAAAGCGAGGCGGAGCGGTATGAACTCCCTCTCAAGAGTGCGGAGCTTCTGTATTTGCTTGAGGTAGTAGGCTTTCTGTTTCCTGAGGGCTGCTATACGCTCGTCGATCATCTTCTTCGTAGGGTACACGATTCTGAAGTCCTTGCCGTCCGCAACCTTTATGATGCCCCCGGATTCCAGGTATTCCCGGACGGCGTCCACCTCCGGCCTATCTGCCTGCTCCCCCAATGTTGGAAAGCGCTTGACAACGTCGTCCCAGGAGGATATGAGCATCGCAGAGTAAAAGGAAAGGATTTATATAAAAATCACTCCACGGACACCAGATCGAGACGGAGGGCCATCGCCTCCTTCAAAAGCTTCTTCGACTCTGAATACACCGTTAGCAGAGGATCCCCTTTCCGTACCTTCGCACCCCTCGTTACGTGGAGGTACACCCCGGATTTCTTGGAAAACGGTGCGCCCACGGCCCTCGCAAGCTCCGCGACGCCCCTGTTGGATATCCGCCTGACCACCCCGTCCCGCTCCGCCACGACGGTCTCCGAATACTTCCCCGGCTGTAGATCCTCCGGTTTTACATCTGGGTCGCCGCCCTGCGCTTCGATAATTTCCTTCATCTTCTCGAGCGCGGCGCCGGAACGGATCTGCTCCTCTGCCAGCCGCACACCGTTTTCGAAAGGTGTTCCGCGGACGAACTCGAGCATGTGGGCCACGAGCTCAGCCCCCTTCCTCCGCAAGTCCTCCGGACCGCCCCCGTAAAGGATGCTCAGTACGTCCCTTGCCTCGAGGACCGGCCCCACCCCCCTGCCTATGGGGGCGGAACCGTCGGTGAGCACCACTTTTACGCGCATACCGAGACGCTGCCCTAGGGATACGAAACCCTTCGCAAGATCCTCCCCTTTCTTTACGCTGGTAACCTTGACTTCGTCGCCAACCGGGATGTCAATCAGCACGTACTCCGAGGAAACCGCCCGCTTCTTCGCCATAATGGAGGCCAAAAGCATCCCTTGAGGATCTAGGGAAAGGGGCCTGCGTATGGATATTAACCTGTCGTCGGCAGCTGCTATCCCTGTACTGCCGCCCCAGGCCATGACCCCGCCCACGCTCTCGGTGATCTCCTTTATCTCCTCCGCGGAGAGGTTAACGGGTGCGAGGACTTCCATGGTGTCCGCGGTGCCCGCCGGTGACGTTATCGCCCGGGAAGACGTCTTCGGGACGTAAAAGCCAAGGGACGCCATAACGGGGACGAATATCATTGTCGTCCTGTTGTTGGGGACGCCGCCGATGCAGTGCTTGTCCACAACGGGCCGCCTCGATATCTCGACTATCTCGCCGGAAGCGACTATCGCCTCTGTGAGGGCAACCGTCTCGTCCATGCTCAGGCCGTGGACGTAGCACGCCGCAACAAATACTGCTGCCTCCGTCGTTGTCAGGCGGTCCTCAACGGTGTCCATGATTATCTCGTAGATCTCTCCAGGGGCGAGGTGCCTGCCGTCAAGCTTTTTCCGGATGTAAGATACGCTCCTCGGCTCCGTTGTAGGCAGTACGTTGACGTGCCCGGGAACTTCCCCCAACTCCTCACATACGTCTATGAACAGCCCCACTTCCCCTGGGCGGACCGCCCGCCTCGAAACCGCTACGGTGGCTATCACGGCTTTCTCCCCGTGGCGTAGCTCGACACGGCTGCCGGGGTGCGCGCACAGCCTCCTTGCATCTTTTTCGTGCAGGACAACAACAGGTCTGTCGGCGTCAATATCAATCTTCTTTGCCCGTAGTTCCATGGGGATATAAAGGGGCGTAAACATAAAAACCATGCCTCGCAAACGTAAAACCGTGAAATACATAATGCTAAAACGCGAGCTATGGCCCCTGGTTAAAAAAGGCATCAAGAAGATAACGATACGCCGGTCTGTCCGGTTCTCAGAGGGGGAGGAGGTGCTAATCCACGCAGGCGGGAAAATAGTGGGGCGCGCAAGGATCACAAACATCTACAGGAAAAAAATGAAGAGTATAGGGGCAGAGGAAGCGGAAAAGGAGGGGATTCCCCTACCCCGGCTAAAAAAGATGCTGGAAAACACTTACGGAAAAAATCCGGAGCAGGAACTGACGGTGGTGGAATTCGAACTTGTTGAGGTGTTCGACCCGCCCCTGGACCCCGAAAAAGAATACTACGGGGACAAGAGCCCGCAGGAGATAGCAGAAGAAGCCCTAAAAAAGGGTATGGTAAAAGACCCCTTCGAGCGGGAGGTACTTAAAAAGCTGGCGGAAGGGAAGAGCATACGGGAAATCGCCTTCGAGCTGGGCGGACTCGAGAAGAGAAAAATCATAAGGCGGATAGTAAGGAAATACGGGGAATGTTTAAGTGCTACTTCTTAGATTTCTTAGACCTGCGGCGTTTAGTTGTGTTCTCCTTGTTGTTTCCACCGTTCTCGCTTTCCTTTGCCTCCGCAGGAATTCCGGTAAGCTCCGCCACCTCTTCCTGCACGGGGATGACGAGCTTGCCCCACTGGTAGACAAGTATTGCCACGATGAGTACCACTACCCAGAACAACCACTGGGCGAGCTTCGGCATCATCACGGTCCAAAACTCCTCATCGGGAACGGACCTGGCCCCACCGTCCATGAAGTTTGGAGTGTAGACGTAGACGCCCGCAGCTATCCCCTTAAGGACGCAGACGCTGTACGCGTCGGCGGGGTCCTCGGCGCTGTATATCCCAGAAACGCAGGACCTTAGGTCTCTAATACGGTCCCACGTGGTAACGGCGTCCAGCGATGCGTAAACGAGCATAAGGGCGGATATCAGTATGAAAAAAGCCCCGATGAGCTTGGGAACCACAATGTACCGCCCTTTCACTTTAACGGTGAGCATTTCTTTCATCAATACCACCGAGAAAATAAGGTGATCCGTATATAAAGCTTTTTCCACCCGACAAGGTGGCCGGCAAGTAAAAATGACCATCAGAGGGGTATCACCCCCTGTATGTCAGCCTGTCTATAAGACCAACTCTCCCGAGATCCGGCAGGTTAACTATCCTGTGTTTTACTTTTGCTTTTTTGAGCCTCTCGCCGATGCCGCGGGTATGTTCCCGCCCGACAACAGCGAACACCGGCCGTTTTTGGGCGCCACTGTCCCTGCACAAATTTACGTGCTTGAGTATTATTTCAGACATCGCCCTTTCCCTTACGTCGTTGCTACTGTTTACGGCCCGCTCCGTCCCCTTTCCCCAGTTTATTAAAGCAGCCGCGATAGCAGCCACGCCCTTTTCCCTATCCCTCTTTAAAATCTCCTCGTGGTTTTTGGTCTCTTTAAAGTACTTCTCGTCTATCCGTTCAATTTCCTTCATTATTGCTGACTTGTCTATATCACAGCCGGCAACCTCAGCGCCCACCTTCGCCGCAGCGCCAAGGATAACGCCGTACCGCCGGGCCGGAACACCCCCTTTGGAGATTATATCCAAGTGTGCGTAAATATGCTCCTGCACGCGCTTCAGTTTCCCGCACACTACATCCGTTTTGCCTGTCTTCCCAATCATCTCTGCCCTCTTTGTGGCGACCCTATCGTAAATAGCCTGCAGTAAGTCCGAATGTAACAAGCAGAGCGGAGTGTTTTTCAGCTCGTCAAAACTTTTAGGTACGTGGCCGTCTGCATATACATCTCTCTTGGCGCGCTCCAAAGCATCCTTCTCCCCCATCCGCAGCTCTTTCCTGTACATCTCCGCCAGCTCGCGCACGCTTCTCTCTAGTCTACCACGCACCTCCCTGACAATGTCTTCGCCGACACCCATGTCTTCAAGAGATACCCCGTGGTGCCTGCAGACGTCTTCGAGCGTCTGTATTTTATAAAAATCCACCAGTTTTCTCAGTTCCTCCGGGGTTTTGTTGTTAAAACCCTCCAGCAGGACGCACTTCGGTCGGTACCACTCTATCTCCTCTACAATGTGCTGGGCCTGCTCAGGATCCAAATGGTTTTCGCCGAAGACCATGACGTCGGGCACCCCGCGGACCCTGTCCAGAGCCCTGTTCTTTAGGCGGATAGCCTTCTTTAAGAGCTTACATCTGACGCCGTGTGCTTTATCCACAACGAAGTATTTCAGGCCGGCTGCTCCCTCCAAAAACCTCTGCTTTATTTTCTTCAGCACGTAGTCACCCCCGAAAACAGTCGGTGGTTGTGCCCGTGGCGAAAGACGGCAGTTTTATAACCCTGTGCTTAACCCTCCATTTTTTCAGTCTTTTATGTATGCCGGGAACATGCGCCCTGCCAACAACCATCATCACTGGCGCGCCGGATGTCCTGCTCCAGGCATATTCCAAAGCGTTCTGGCACATGGTATGGTCTCTCACCGGCCTCAATGCTCTGCAAAGCTCAGTGATAAACTCGTTGTATTTGGGATGGTTTTCCCCGAAATTTTCTGTTGATAGTGTATACTTTCTAATTATCCACCGTACCACCGGCCTGCAATGTGGTGAAAACTCCTTTATTAGGCTTTCAGATACCCCTTGCTTTCCAATTTTCGCCAAGTCAGGCTTCCTGACATCGCAGCCCGCGACTTTCGCGCCAACATCCGCCGCAGCGCTGAGCATAACATCGTATCTCCGTACCTTGATAACGTCGTCTTCACTGCCAGTCCGCATATAGCTGCGTATATGCTCCAGCAGTTTCAGCACCCTTTCCCCGTCGTGTACACCCCCGTACCTGCACCACCCGTCAGCGATCTTCTCCCGCAAGACTTCCAGTGCAACGGGGTGTAGGAAATAAAGTGGCGTTTTCATCAGCTCGTCCATGTTTTTGGGAACGTGTCCCTCCACGCGCAAATCGTCCCTTGCAAGTTTAGCGGCTTCCCCCCTGCGTTTCCCCAAAACGTACATGTAGTGCCTCATTTTTTTCAAGAAGGCAATTCCCGCACTTTCGTTAATTTCATAGACTATACCATCATTTATGCCCAGTTTTTCTAACGGGACTCCGTAGTGTTTGCAAAGCTCTTCTAACGTCCGCACCTTATAACGTTTCACTAAATCTTCCAGCTCCTCGCGGGTTCTGTTTGAAAATCCCTCCAGCAGTAAATATTCAGGTTTGTACTTCCTGATTAGCCGGGCGATGGTGTGGGCGTGGGACATGTCGTAGTGATTCTCTCCCACCACAATTATGTCCGGCTTGCCGAACAGCCGGTCGCGGATCTGGTTCCTAACATCGAGAAGCCTTTCATACCCTTTGTACGCAGCCCTGCCTAGGCTGCGCCGCAGTCTTCCCAATACCACCCTCATGCCCCCATGTCCAAACACATCCCTGCCTAAGGTCTTTAATGAATGCCTCAATTTAACAATATCGGTAGAATATAACGACTGGGGGTGTCCTCATGAAGTCGCTGGGGGAGTACTGGAGGCTTAGCGAAAAGGACCGTGCACTAATTGAAATGTTGGGCCGTGGCGCCCCGGAAAAAGCAATTCGTAAAGCCCTTGGCCTTACGCACAAACAGATAAAGCAGAAAATTGCCAAGCTCCAGCGGATGGGCAAGTTATGAGAGAGAATGGGGCCGCGGGGATTTGAACCCCGGATCTCAGGCTCCCGAAGCCTGAATGCTAGGCCAGGCTACACCACGGCCCCAGCCCACGCAAAGAATATCTGGAGGAAATGGTTAAATCATTTGGTCTTCACACCCTTTATGCGCTTGGGGGGGCGGATCCGGTTGTATGCAACCCCGTAGTGAACCGGCGCCCCCGCCATTTCCATGTACTTCTTAAGGGCGAGGTCGTACACGCTAACGTTTTTCCCGCCGTTGGAGAGCTTGAGGGCTAGCGCACAAGCATCACTGGGTCTAATACGGTCCGCAGATTCCTCGACGGAGAGCAACTCCCCCGCCTTTGAATGCAGTGTACTGCTGAGGGAAGCCACGTAAAAAAGCAGGTCTATAGGGGTCGTTTTCTCTGTGATCTTCTGTTTTTTAACGGATACCCAGCCGTCCGTGTTTGCTACAAAGAAATAACCCTCACCCAGGGGTTCTATTTCTTCACCGGCGTGGGTGATGTGTTCAAAATCCCCCAGCTTTGCAGACAGCACGTACCTAACACAGTAAACCTTCAGGACGTCTTTCATTGCCGCAGTCTGCTTTTTGTCCAGGGAGTATTCAGAGGAAACGGCAGACAGTATGTCAGACACCTTGGACTGGACTGCCCTCCCGCGGAGGGCGGAGGATACTGCCCTGTCAAGGTCAGATCGACTGCGGATCACGTCGTCAAGGGAGGAGTGCAGCTCCGAGAGGTCGAAAAAGCCCGCAAGGTAGTGGTCACCCCTCTGATTAACAACAGCGCTCAGGGTAGAGATGAAAGGCAAGAGTTCGCCGGACGGGGTGACCAGCTTCCGGGCAAAGCTCCAGTCCCCGTGCTTACCCGAGAACAACACGACGTTTTTCATAAGGATGATATTATGTGGGGGTTATTTTTAGAGGTAGTTGTACAGGATGAGGACTAGGAGCAGCCAGAAAGGTATCCAGAAAGCGTCAGTAGATGGTAGTACCCTGCCGGACACCCACACGGCGTAAAGCTGCCCGAGTACAAAGGCGGCCGTAAGAAGCATCAGTATGTATGCGAGGGGCTTCTTCGCCCCGGTGACCGCCGATTTTACCCGCTCAGACAGCCCTGACAAGTAAGAGCCCCCTTCGTTGAAAAGAATGTACACGAAAAGGGCGAGCGCCGCAAGGGTCCAGATGTCCACCTGCATAATATCAATTGTCCCTGCAGAGTAATAAAAAGGTGCCCTCTTTAATCCGTTGCCCATAGAGTAATAATGTGGAGGAGGCGCTCCTCTCTCTGCTCAGGGACATGGGGCTGGGTGAGTACGAAGCACGGACACTTTACGCACTCTTCCGGCTAGGAACAGGCGACACCAGGACAATAGCACAGCACGCGGAAGTCCCCAGGACCAAGGTATACGACATACTGCGGAATTTCGTGCAGAAGGGGTACGTCATTGAAATGGATACGAGGCCAAAAAGATACGCGGTGACAGACCCCCTTCGCGTCCTCCAGCTGATGGTGAAGGAGAAAAAAGAACGTGTTGAACGGCTGGAAAAAAGGGTAAAAAACATAGGGAAAATAATTCCCCTTCTTGCTGATACCGGCGAAATCGAGGGGAACTACATACTCCGGTTCAAACGTCCGGAAACGCTTGTTAGCATGCTCGAGGGCGAAACTGACGACGCCACAGTTGTTGGGAGCACGGGAAAGAGCAGAGAGCTACTGGCCAGACTAAAAGGAAAGCACTTGGCCAGCCCCTTCGATTTCATACTCACGGAAAAAGCCGTTTACATCCCCCTCGCTCCGTTGGGTGAGCCGTCAAGGGAAACAACCGTTGTAGTCTTCCAGGACAAAAATGTAATAGACGTGTTCAGAAGGTGGTTGGATGGAACGTGAAGTGTACGAACTCGCTTACAAGCACGCCCTGAAGAACGCTGTGGAGCACGGCGGGAAGGCGTCGGTGGGCGCAGTAATGGGCAAGGTACTGGTGGAAAGACCAGACCTAAAGGAGAAGGCAAAGGAAATAATCCCCGTAATAAAAAAAGCCGTGGAGGACGTGAACGCGCTCCCCCTTGCCCGCCAGAAAGAGGAAATGGAAAACTTCGACTACTCGCCGCTAAGGAAGAGGGAAAGAAAGGGGCTGCCGGAACTGCCAAACGTCAGGGGAAAGGTGGTGACCCGGTTCTCCCCGGAACCGGGGGGGTACATCCACCTCGGCAACCTGCGGAGCGCCCTCGTCTCGTACCTCTACGCAGAAAAATACGGGGGGCAGTTCATACTGAGGTTCGAGGATACTAACCCCGCAAAGCCGAAGCTCCCGTACTACGACGCCATAAGGGAGGACCTCCGGGCAGTGGGGATAGAGTGGGACAAGGAAGTCATAGAGTCCGACAGGATGGACATCTATTACGGGTACGCCCGGAAGCTCATAGAGTCTGGAGGGGGCTACGTCTGTACCTGCTCCGCCGAGGAGATGCGGAGGAAAAGGGCGGAAAAAGAGGGCTGCATTCACAGAAACAACGCCGTCGAAGAAAACTTGGAGCTCTGGGACGGTATGTTGGAGGGGGCCTTCGGCGAGGGGGGGGCGGTGCTGAGGCTGAAAATAGATCCGTCCCACCCGAACCCTGCCCTGCGCGACCCCGTCCTCTTCAGGATAGTCACCAGCGTGCCCCACCCGAGGACCGGGTACAGGTACCACGTCTACCCCCTCTACAACTTCGCCTGTGCCGTGGAGGACGGGCTCGGCGTCACCCACGTGCTGAGGGGAAAGGAGCATCAGGCAAACGGGGAAATACAGAGGGTTATCCAGCGAATACTGGGGCTTGCAACCCCTGAATACGTGCACTTCGGGAGGATAAACGTGGAAGACAAGGACTCGTCGGTACCCATGGGCAAGAGGTACATACGGCAGGCGCTCAGGGAAGGCATAATAGAGGGGTGGGGGGACGTCCGCGTGCCCACCGTCCGTTCCCTGCTCAACAGGGGGATCCTTCCAGAAACGCTCAGGGAATTCATAGAAGAGATAGGACCGAAGAAGAGCGACATCCACGTGGACATGGAACACATATACGGGATCAACAGGAAAAAGCTCGACGAGAGGGCGAAGCGCTACTTTTTCGTGGAGGAACCAGTAGAATTAATCGTAGAGGGGGCGCCGGAAGTGGAAGCAAGGCTCCCTTACCACCCCAACCACCTAGACTACGGTGAAAGGGTTTACAGGTTCAGGGAAGGGGAACACAGGGTGTACATCTCCAAAAAAGACCTGCCGGAGCCGGGGGAAGAAGTCCGCCTCATGTCGCTGTACAACATAAGGGTGGAAGAAACGGGGGAAACGGTGAAGGCGAGGTACGCGGGGGACGAGCTCAGGGGCAAAAAGATACAGTGGGTGCCGGTCATCGCCGACGCAATTGATGCGGAGGTGCTGCACCCGTCAGGCAGGAAGATGCTCGGCGTGATCGAGTGGTACGCCCAGGAGCTGAGGGAAGGGGACATAGTCCAGCTGGAACGGGTGTGCTTTGCAAGGGTCAGGAGCAACCAGGGGGAGAAGATAACCTTCTACTGGGCGCACCGCTGAGCTGAACGATCAAGACAATAGTCGCGATTACAACATTCGTTGGCGCGGTGGGAATAACAAAACGATATACACGAAGATGCTCCGTTACGAACAGCAACCCAAACAACGCCAGCCGTGATGGCCATAATAA
>DQUH01000009.1 GCA_015662385.1 Methanobacteriota archaeon
ACGTCCTTTATGCCCACCACAGCAGCGATGTTCCCCGCGGGGACCTCGTCCACGACCACGCGGTGTGGGCCCATGTAGAGGGAGATCTGCTGTATGCGGGCGGTTCGCTTGGCATTTATCAGCTTCACGTCCATGCCCCGCCGGAGGGTACCGGAATATATACGCCCGGTGGAAACATCGCCGGCGTGGGGGTCAACGGACACGTCCGTGACCACCATGACCAGTTTGCCGTTCCTGTCCACCTTGAGCATCTGCTGGCCCACTTCCGAGTTTATGTCCCCCTTCCAGAGGTGGGGAATACGGTACTTCTGGGCCTCCAGCGGGCTTGGCAGGTGTTTAATGACCATGCGGAGAACGACGTCATATAGCTTGATCTTCTTTGCAAGCTCCTTCTGCTTGTCCTGCTGGAGGTGCTCGTAGACGTCCTTGAAGGTAACTTTTTTCTCAGCGGCGTACGGAACTGAAAGGGCCCAGTTGTGGTACGCCGAGCCGAAAGCCACTGAACCGTCGTTGACGGAAACCTGCCACTTGTCCTTGAACTCCTCCGGGGCGAACTTGCGTATCAGCTCGTTCACGTCCCGTATTATCTCCATGAACCGCTCCTGCATCTGTTCAGGGGTGAGCTGGAGCTCGTTTATGAGGCGGTCCACTTTGTTTATGAAGAGGACGGGCTTCACGTACTCGGAGAGGGCCATGCGCAGCACAGTTTCTGTCTGGGGCATCACACCTTCCACGGCGTCGACGACGAGGATCACGCCGTCAACGGCGCGCATCGCACGGATTACTTCGTCGGCAAAGTCCACGTGGCCCGGCGTGTCAATGATGTTTATTATGTGGTCCTTACCGTCCCAGTCGTAAAGGATCGAAATGTTCGCCGAGAAGATGGTGATGCCGCGCTCGCGCTCCATCTCGTAAAAGTCCATGACGAGCTGTTTCCCTGCGAGGTCCTCGGACAGCAGGCCGGACGCGGCCACGAGGTTGTCCGTAAGGGTGGTCTTACCGTGGTCTATGTGGGCGACTATCCCTATGTTCCTTATCCTGTCCGTCTGGTACATGACGTCTTTCATCCTCTTGATTATCTCCTCTACTTTTCCCATTACCATCACCTGGACTGGCGCGCGATCCTCTCGATCTCCTCACGCCGCATCACGGCAAAGGACTTTGGATCGTTCTGAGCAGCCGCGATAAGCTCTTCCGCCAGGGCCTCCGCAGCGGAGACTTTCGAATTGAAGGACTTGGAAAACGCGGCGAGGGCTATGTTTCGAAGGGCTACGTCCAGGGCGCGGAGGGGGGACACGTCCACCGCGACTGGTACGAAGACACCGCCCACCTGAACCCGGACAACGTCTTCCCTGGGGGCAGCGTTCACCACCGCATCGACCAACACTTGGACAGGGTTCTGCCCGGTTTTCTGCTCTACAATCTCAAACGCTTCCTCCACAATGCTCATGGCAAGGAGCTTCTTCCCGCACGCGCCACGGCCGCGGATGTACCTGCCGCCCAGCTTGCGGGACCCCTGTCCAGAGCGCATTAGCTTGTTTATCAATCGCTCAACAATGGGCACGTCCTTCTTCGCCATGTGTTTTTTTGCATGGCGGCCGTGGGTATGGGGTACGATGATGGGCCGGAGGGAAATGTAATCTTTGAGGGAGATGTCGTTAACCACAACGCCAGACGTGTCCCACCGGCCGAAAAGCAAGACCTTACTCGTAGTATTTTTGCTACCAGCCATGTTTACCTCCTCGCTTTCTCCTTTCTGCCCGTACGGAGCATCTCGAGGGATACACCGTTTACCATGATCACCTTGTAGCGCATACCCCACTGCGAACCCACAGGACCTCCCTGCGAACCACCGATCCCCTCTATTATGACTTCGTCGTGCTCGTCCACGAACTTTATCGCCCCGTTGCGGGGGACGTGCGCTGTAACCTGCTTGCCGTTTTTAACTAACTGAACACGGACTGCCTTGATGAGTCCGGAGTGTGGCTGCTTCTGCTCTATCTCACGCTTTTCTAACACTATCCCCCTCGCCATGGGCGCTCCCTCGAGGGGGTCCTGTGGCCCGTGCTGCCTGCGGAGTATCCTCTTTTTGTAGTTGCGATCCTTCCACCTCCACTTCTTCCTGTCTTTTATAAGCTTACGAGCAGCAAATTCCCCGTTCGCCATTTCAAGCCACCACCACGTTGTGTATTCCAAAATGTCTGGAAGCAAGAATCCTTGCTAGACGAACCTTAGCATCCACACGGCGGGCAAGCGCCCTGCGGTCCTTCCCGTCGAGTATTACATATGCAAGCTTTTTTCCGTTTCTCTCCACAACGTTCACCCTCTGGACGTTCGCGGGGGAGAATATGTTCCGTATGAACTGTGCTGGATCTGAAGAAAATTCTACGAGGCCCACTTTTTTACCCAGTGCCTGCTCGAGTTTCTTCACGTTGGCCCCCTTCTTGCCTATGGCGAGGCCCATCTCGCCCTCACCCACAACGAAGGTAACTGTGTTCCTACCGACTATACAATCTTTTGCAAAGGCTCCGGTAATCTGACTGAAAAGCGAGAGGTACTGTAACTCTTTTGTAGTCAGTCTCACGGCTCATTCCTCCTTTACCACTTCTAAGATGCTAGAGTCGCCAGCATCTTCCACCGCAAGTACAGACACGGTGAACGGCTTTCCACAGACCTGGCCGAGCTCGAGGGTGGTACCCCTGAAACTGTAAACGGGCACGCCCCCGATCTTTGCTAGGTAACGGATCCTGTCTGCCTGCTCCCTGGGGGCGTTAGCCGCGAGGATTATGAGCTTTGCCCGGCCGTTCAATACAGATTTTTCAGACCCTCTGTACCCCAGCACCACCTTTCCGGTTTCCATAGCCCTTCTGATCTGGAACCGCAAGTCCATGCTTAATCACCCAGCTTCATAACAAGCTTGACCATGCCAGTGCCCACTTTCACAGGTAGCCCAACTATGAGATTTTCTACCACTCCTTTTAAATGCTCTTCCTCGCCCCAAAGCGCCGCCTCTGTGAGGTGCTTACCCGTCTCCTCAAAGGCTGCACGGGCGAACACTGACCCCTTCTTGCCGGCAATACCTGTGCGTCCCACCGCCTCGTAGTAACCCTCATACGTAAGAAGATCTGCCAAAAGCGAAAAGTGGCGAAGGTCCACGTCCATGTCCCCGTAAGCCTTCTTCAGCTCCTCTATTATCATGTAGCGAGCCGCTTCGATACCGAGGGCTGCAGCCACCTCGTGGATGTCGTTGGAATATGTGCGGGTGTGGTCAACCTCTTTGAGCTTCAGCACCGCCCGTAGATTCGTACCGGAGGTGTTGATGACGAACTCGTCGCCCTCTTTCCCTACCAACGCAAAACGTATGCCCTTTACGCCGGATACTTGCAGTTTCTCAAGGGCTATCCGGAGTTTGCGGAGCTTGGCTAGGGGGATCTCTTCCCCCCTCCACGACAGGACAAACACGTCCCCTGCATCGGTGCCTTTTTTCCGGGCCTTTGCCTCTATCTTTTTTATTACTTCTTCCTTGGTTAAGCCCCTGTTCTCCAGCTCTTTTTCGTCAAACTCGATGTATATCTCCTTGGCGAAATAGTCCTCGCTTATTTTTGCTATGTCTGACAGCACGGTTTCCTGGAGGGATATCGCAAACTCCCGCGCTTTCCCTTCGTCGCTTTTGTACGGCTCCTTTAGGTAGATCTTCATGGAGGGGGTTTTTATTTTACGCAGTGCGTCGGCTATCTCCAGCATGCGGTCAACACCCGAAGTCACAGAAACCTCCGCTGCACCGGCAAAGTGGAACGTCCTCAAAGTAGCCTGCGTCGCCGGTTCGCTCATTGACTCTGCAGCAACCAGGCCAACAGCTTCCCAGTACTCGATCTTGGCCTCTTCCAGCCATTTTTTCACGCGTTCTATCAATTTTTTCTTTTCAGAGGCGGTCAGCTTTTTTTTCGCCGCGAAGTCTTCAACCTGCGCGAGTATGTGTTCGGGGAGCGTCATCTCTTCTCACCTGCCTTTATCTCATCGTACAGAACGTCAAGGGGTACCTCCCCGTGACGCAGCTTTTGGGGGTTCAGGTTATCATCTCCAAAGGCGAACTGGACTATTGTATCCCTTGTCACCTCACGCACGGTGCCGTCAGGGAACGCGAGGAGGTCCATCATGGCGTTGGAGAGGCGGCGGTAGTAGTAGCCAGTAATCTGGGTGGACACACCCTTGTCCACTTCACCCATACGGCCGCCCATACCCCAGAAAAACAGCTCGTTTACGGTGAGCCCGTCCCTTAGGTTGCTGCGGGCAAAACCCCTGGCAAATGGGCCGATGTCCCCGCGCTTAAAGTGGGAGGTCACGCGCTGGTAGAAACCGCGGTGTGGCCGCTTTTCGCGGACAGCTGCCTGCCCCTGTACACCCATAAGGTTCTTTATGTTCGCAAAGGAACCGCGGGCGCCGGAAAAAATCTGGGCAAAATTGTCCAGTATGTGCACGGGGTCTAGTTTCGTCTCGAGCAGATACTTCTGGAGCAGGGACTGGATTTCCTTTTCCGCCTGCCCGAGAGTGACCATGATGTACGTCTCCAATGATTCCTCCACCCCGCGGCCGGGAATGGGCTCCAGCCTCCCCTCTTCGTACTGCTTTATGTATTCATAGACTTTTTCCAGCGCCTTTTCAATAATCTCATCAATCTTGCGGTCGAGCTCCTCGGGGATCTTGAGGGAGTGGTACGAGATGGTGAAACCGAACATGTACAGCAAACGGTTCGCCAAACGGGAGACGCGGTTCATGAAATCCTTTGCCACGCCCTCACCGTAGCGCCGAACCATGTAGTCAATGAGCTTGCCCTTTCCAGTACCCACCGCCGCCTTGTCGATTACGCCCTCCACGAGCTTACCGTCTTTTATCACGGTAATCGGGCTTATGGGCCCGTTGCCCTTCTTGTCCGCCAGCCCCACAGACACTAAGTGCTTACCAAGGGTTGAAGGGAACTTCAGGTTCATGTCTGGGGGCAGGAGCATAGAAAATATCGCACGGCCCGAGATCGTACCGTCCTCTTCCGGCTCGGGCAGTTCAGTTATTCCAGCAGCGTAGAGCAGGTCCATTGCTTCCTCTTTCGTGAACTTCGTCCAGGGGAGCGTCAAAATGAAAAGAGCCGTAATGTAGTCCTTGGTAAGCGCGATTATGGGGCCACCGTAGCGGGGGGATATTATGTGCTTGGTGGGGACCATGAGCTCCCTTGCCTCTGCCTGCGCCTCCTTTGTCTGCAAAAAGTGTATGTTCATCTCGTCGCCGTCGAAGTCCGCGTTGTACGGCGGGCATATTGCGGGCTGTATCCTCAGGGTCTTGCCGGGGAGGACCCGCACTTTAAGGGCGAACATGGACATCCTGTGGAGAGACGGCTGGCGGTTGAAGAGAACTATGTCCCCGTCCACCACCTGGCGCTCAACGGTATAGCCGGGTGCTAGCTCCTCAAGAAGTTCCTCGCGGTTGGCGTCGGTGACCTTCAGCCTCGTCCCGTCAGGACGGATGACGTAAAGTGCGCGGGGGTACTCCTTGGACGCCACGTACCTCTTCGCCTCTTCTAAGTTCCATTCTGTAACGTGTAGAGGTACCGTTATAATGTTCGCCATCCTGTCTGGCACACCCACCTCGTCAATGGAGAGCATGGGGTCGGGGGTTATCACGGCCCTGCCGGCGAAGTTTACACGTTTGCCAGAGAGGTTGTACCTGAAGCGGCCCTCCTTTCCTTTCAAGCGCTGGATAATGGTTTTTAGGATCCTGCCGGAGCGGTGGCGCGCAGGCGGTGCCCCAGACGTCTCGTTGTTAAAGTACGTGGTCACGTGGTACTGGAGAAGGTCCCAGAGGTCCTCAACTATGAGCTGCGGGGCGCCTGCGTCTATGTTCTCCCTAAGGCGCTGGTTTATGCGGACGATGTCCGCGAGCTTGTGGGTCAGGTCGTCTTCGGCGCGCTCCCCCGTCTCAAGCACTATTGAAGGGCGGACTGTGACGGGGGGGACCGGAAGCACGGTAACAACCAGCCACTCTGGACGGAAATCGCGGGGATTGAACCCGAGACGCTCAAGATCCGTATCGTGGATCTTTTCCAGGCGCTCACGGATCTCCGTTGGCCATACGCGCTTATCGCCCTCGAAGAAGTTTGTAGGCCTGTCCAAGCGGACAGCGTTCCTTTCAGCACCACAGTGGGGGCAGTTCTTAACAGAACTCCCCTTCTTTGCCAGTGCTTTAAGCCTGGACTTAGGCGGGTTTTCCGCTATTATCTCCGCGAACTCCTGTTCAGAAACGAGGGGCTTGCCACATTTCGGGCAAAAAGCGTTGAGGAAATATTCTACATAACGGGCGTACTCAGAATGTATAACTGGCCTGACAAGCTCAATATGGCCAAAATGACCGGGACAGCGGTTCATTTTCTGACCGCACGTTTTGCAGCGCAAACCGGGGTCGGCTACCCCCATATGGGGGTCCATAAGGCCACCCTCTATGGGGAAACCGTCATCGTCGTAAGTTTCAGCTACCTTCACCTCGACGGCGGACATCTTCCTGATCATTTCAGGGGACAGGATGCCGAACTTAATCATACCTATCGTTTTCCTCGTCACCATACCCATCACGCCTTGTCACGGAGTATCAGTTTCGGATATATGCCCAAAGCCTTTAGCTCATCCAAAAGAAGCTTAAACGCATAGGAAACATCAACGCCGTGAACCCTGCGGGACCCACACACGGGACAGTAGCGCTCTTTGCGTATCGCGTCGTCCACGGCCAAGTTCCCGCACTTCTCACACACGAGGATCGTCGTCTTGTCAGACTCCTCGACAAGGCGCTCGTAAAGGGTCATGGCTGCACCGTGCCCTATAATCGTATCCCTCTCCATTTCACCAAGGCGGATGCCCCCTTCTCGGGCCTTGCCCTCCGTGGGCTGACGGGTGAGGATCTGGATGGGACCGCGGGCGCGGGCCTGGATTTTCTGGGACGCCAAGTGTTTCAACCGCTGGTAGTACATGGGCCCTATGTATATCCTCGCCTTCATCTCCTCCCCTGTAAGGCCATCGTAAAGAATTTCCTTGCCAGAGGGCCGGAAACCGTGGGCGCGGAGGACGTCCTCGAAGTACTCCACCGGCTGCTCGTGCCACGGGGTAGCGTCTATGTGTTCCCCTTTTAGTGCCCCGGCTTTTGCCCCGAGGATCTCTAGGAGGTAAGATACGGTCATGCGGGACAGGAAAGAGTGGGCGTTGAATATGAGGTCGGGCACCACGCCGCTCTCCGTGTATGGCATGTCTTCGTGGGGGACCAGCATGCCGATTACTCCCTTCTGACCACCGCGGGCGGCGAACTTGTCCCCCAGCTCAGGTATCTTTTCCTGCCGTAGTTTTACCTTCACCATCCGCGAACCATTGGGGTCGTCTGTAACCACCACAGTATCTATATAGCCCTCTTCATCCATCCTAACGGTAATGGACGACTCGTTCCTGTGTTCCTCGATTATGCCAAACTGCGTCACTTCCTCCAAGAAGCGGGGCGGAGACGTCCTGCCTATTATGACATCGCCACCCTTGACGTAGCTCTCGGGAACGGGGAGGCCGTCCTCCCCTATAGCCTGATAGTACTCCTCACCGAGATAACCGGAGACTTCGGGGGAAGGCAGCTCGAACCTGTCCCTCTGGCCTCCAGGATATCTGCGCTCCACGCCCGTATAGGTCCTGAAAAACACTGCCCTAAACAGTCCGCGTTCCACCGAGTCCAGGTTCATAACTAGGGCGTCGTCCATGGCGTAAAGATCCGGAGTAACCGCCACGACAATGTTCTGACCGGACGGCCGGCGGTCGTAGTTGATGTATTCTGAAACACGGGACTTTACAATGGGCTTTTGGGGGTAATAAAGGATATAACTCATCGTATCTGTACGCAGGCGGAAGTTTGCAGAGTACAGACCAAGGCCCTGGTCAAGCATCTTTGCTCCGTGGAGGTTTCTGGAAGACAAGTTGCGCTCAGCCCAGGGGAGAAGGGCGACACCGAGGCCGAATATGACAATGGGGTGGATCTCGACGTGGGTATGTTCCTCTGTAACCGAGTCATAATCCGGGGCGACGTAAGCGTTTTCCTCCTCTTCGGGGTCCAAGTATTCCACGATCCCCTGCCGGACAAGGTCCTTCCACGTTATCCTTCCCTCTTCTATCGCTTTTATGTGCTCTTCCGTAAGCAGGGGCTTGCCGTCCTTTACAACGATCAGGGGCCGGGCGACACGGCCAGCATCGGTATATACGTATACTTCGTTAGTCGTCTCGTAGTACGTGACAGAAACTGTGTGGGGTATTTGGCCGTTCCTCCTCTTTGCCCGGATCGTCTCGACGAGCTTTTTCGGGTCTTTGTGGAAGCCCACAAGGCGGCCGTTAATATAGACCTTAGCCTCGCTCATCCAACCACCGGTTTGACACCAAGCTTCTTCAAGAGGCGATCTATCTTTTCAGCATCCGATGCTGTAGTAACCTTCGCCATAAGCGCCAAGTACTTTATAAGACCCGCAGAAACACCTTCAGGGGTCTGGAGCGGGCAGAAACGGCCGAAATGTGTGCCGTGTACCTCGCGGGCCTCGAAGTTTTTGCGCCGTTTGGAAAGGGGGGAGTTAACACGGCGGAGCATGTAGATTGGGGCTATAAAGTTCAGGCGGTTCATGTTCTGCGCTACGCCGGTACGTCTGTTGGGCCAGGTCCCCGTGCTCATCCCGTACATTATCGCTTCCGTGAACGCGTTTGGGCGAACCACGGTGTTCAGCCTCAGTTTCTTACGCCTTGCAAGGGCCCGCTCCACCTGGAAGCGGATGTCCTTCACCAGCGCACGGAATGCAAAGCGGAAAAGCAGCTCCATCAGTTTTCCAGAAAGCTCCACACGTTTGTTGGCAAGGTGGTCCTTGTCGTCAAAGGGCCTGAGGCCGTACGCCGCCTCAGACGTCCTCTCAGCCATGCGGATGAGGAAGTACCCCTTCGCCTTCCTGTCTTCCGGGGAAGTACCGATGTGGGGCAAGAGGTAGTTGTCTATAACTTCCTGCGCTCTGCGGAGGCGGTAGTCCTTTATCTGGCCGGGCGCTACAAACTTACCTATGTAGTCGATGGCCTCCTCCTCGGTTTTTATCGCAGAAGCTTCCAGGTTGAGAAGGGCGTCATTGAGTACTTCCTTTTCCCCAAGAAAAGCGTCAAGAATCTCCTGGTCGTCAGTAAAGCCAAGTGCGCGGAGCAGTATTATCCATTTCAGGTTACGGGGCGCAAGGGGGAACTGAGCAATCCAGATCCCGTCGTTCCTGCGCTCGACCCGGGTTTTCCCCCTGTACATTCCGCGGGTGGAGTGTATAACTGCAACGGCCGAGACGTTAGACCTGTTCTCCTTTGAAACGAAGACCTTGTTCGGAGCAGCCTCGTCAAAAGCGACGAGCACCTTCTCCTTCCCGTTGATTATAAAGTACCCTCCGAAGTCGAGGGGGTCCTCCCCCAGCTCCACAAGCTCCTTCGAAGAGAGCCCCTTCAGCCAGCACAGGTCCGATTTAAGCATGACGGGAATTTCCCCGATTCGCATCCTCGCCCTCTGGAGCTCCACGCCCTTTCGGATGGCTACCATATCCAAATATACGGATGCCATGTAGTTCCTGTCACGGATCCGCGCCTCCATGGGGTAAAGACGGCGCACAGACCCGTCTATCTCGGTGGTCGTTGGTTTCTCAATGTGTATGCCCTTTAGCTCTATTTTAAAATCCCCTACTTCCGGATCAATGACCTTGTTCTCTTCTATGATTTCCGGGATCGTCTCGTTCACGAACTGGTTGTAAGAATCAATCTGCTGCGTAACAAGGGTCTCGTCTTGGAAATGCGCGTCGATAAGTGCCCACCTGTCCATGCTACCCCCTCATACAACTACCCTATAGTAGATCGCCTTACCGGATATGGGTGAGTTCCTGATAAACTCGATCACGTCGCCCTTCTTAGCGCCCAGCTCCTTAACAACGGGGTCGTCAGCCAGGATCTTGGGAAGGGCATCTTTTGGGATCCCGTACTTTTTCAGAAGTTCTTCAACCTCCTGTTCTGTAAGAACACGGCACTTGGGCACCAAGACGTGGTCCAGAATGGACTTCTTTGCCGCCATGTAGATTCACCAGAAACTAAAGCCCCGGCCTAAATAAACATTGACCGGATAACCCATTTAAAACTATCGACACCACCTGCGGGAACCTATGAAAAAAGCCAGCGCTTTATGGTTTCCAACACGTCCGCCAAACCACCAGATTTCTTCCTGCGAAAGCTTTTGCCGGTAAGGGCCTCTGCAAGATCATAGATCGCTTTAGCGGCTGGGCTGCTGGGCCGGTACTTGACAAGGAGCTCCCCCTTCTGCAGGGCTTCCCTCACGCTCCGGTCCTCCGGTATCACTGATAGTATGGGTAGTTCCAGTATCTGGGACGCCTCGTCCACCGGGACGCACCCCTTCCGGTACATGTTGAGCACCGCGCCGGGCACCATCTTCCCGAGCTGTTTCGCGAAGTGGTGCGTCTTGAGGGCGTTAAAGAGGGAGGGGTAGTTGGGGTTCGCAACGACGAGCACTGCGTCCGAGTTCATGACCGTATAGTACACGTCGCGCCCGACGCCCGCGGGCCCGTCAAGGATGACCACATCATAGTTGGCATAAAGGGGTCTGAGCATCTCGAATATCGTGTGGAGCGCCTGATCGTCAAGGGCGACCATGTTGAACGACGGGGTAACGAAATGGAAACCGGCGGGGTGGATCCAGACGAGGTCCATGGGGTTGTATGTACCCTTGGCAAGCGCCTCGTCAATGGTGTGGGTGTCCGGGGTAACCCCGAAATGCGTGGCCACCGTGGGGGACGTAAAGTTGGCATCCACCACTAGGACCCTATCCCCCGCCTCCGCAAGAACTGCGGCGAGGTTCAGCGAAGTAAAGGTTTTACCTACGCCACCTTTTCCGGAAACAACGGAGAGTATCATCTCATCGCCTCCTGGATACGGGTAATGTAATCAAGGGATTTTGCGTGGTCTTCGGGGAGCATGTACGCCTGGGTAGCCTCGACGTTGATACCGCGGGCGTAACGCCTCAGAACGTCGGCAACCGCCTCCGATATCCATCCGATGTCCACGTAGTAGTTTACTAAATCGTCAAAACCCTCCTGGCCCACTTTAGACAGCATGAACTGCACCCACTCCAGCAGGGTCTCTATAACGCGAACGTTCCCCACGTCAACAGAGGGGAGCAGCACCGTTCTCACGTCAGACGCTGGGACCGGAGTGGGAGGGGCTGCTTTCGGCTCTGGAACACAGGGAACCTTTTTTTGAACGGACTTGCCCTCCAGCTCCGCAACGCGCCGTTTCAGGAGAAGGAGCTCCCTCTCAACTGCCTCCAACTTCTCAAAGAGCTTTTTCAGGTCGTCCCCCTTTACCGGCTGGGCGGGCAGAAACGAAAACCTGGGGGGCTCCATCATAGGAAAGAATGCGCGTGGCTGTTTTTATA
>DQUH01000076.1 GCA_015662385.1 Methanobacteriota archaeon
AGACACGTGCGCGCCCTGTTTCTGCGTTTTACGTTCTTTTAAAGTTATTGTTGGCCCAACTGAAACCCGCCGGCCCATAACCTCTTTTTCATCCTGCAGACGGTGCAGACCTTCCCGGAGGTGGGTGCCCCGCAGAGTTCGCACGCGCTGGGCGACGTGGTTTCCCCTTTTCCCGGAAGAGCCCGGAGGACGTTCTTCACGAAGCTCTTTTTCGCCCCGGGACGCAGTTCCTCCACCCTGTCGAACGCCTCGCGGATAACGTGGGTGGGGGACTGTTTCTGGAACGGGCAGCTGCACCGCGTGAATGGAATGCCCTTCTCGGTGGCGTACCCTTCGGTTTCCCTGCCCTGTATCCAGAACAGCGGCTTTATTTTCCGGGACGTCAGCTCAGTTTCGGGGAGGAGGGGGGAGATCTTGTGGGTCTGCTTCACCTGTCCTGTTATGAAGTTGTTCACGATGAACCCCACCGAGTCGTCGAGGTTGTGCCCGGTCGCCAGCACGTTGTACCCCAGCTCCTTCGCCAGCACGTTCTGGTAGTACCTTTTCAACGTCCCGCAGACGTGGCAGGGAGCCTTCTTCAGCTTTCTTGCGATCTCCGGGAGGGCCAGCCCCCACTCCTTTTCTATCTCGTGGACGTGCAGGGGTGCGTCCAGCCTCTCCCGTAGCGCCTCCACCGCCGCCCTGCTCTCCTCCGAGTACCCCGGGATACCGAGGTCAATATGTAGCAGGCCCACGTCTATCCCCAGTTCCCCGGCCCGTTTCGCCAGCACCCACGCCGCCACTGCGCTGTCCTTACCGCCGGATACTGATACTAACACCCTGTCCCCTTTCCTGACCAGTTTGCCCCCCCTTAATAGCCCCAGGACCCTTTCTTCCAGACCCTTCGCCATCCTACATCTTCTCCGGTTCTTCGAGGAGGAGGAGCTCCATCCCCGTTGTCAGGACGTTGTGGAAGGCGCTTACCAGCCCCAGGCGGAAAGACCGTTCTGGTTCTTCCGCCTTCAGCACAGGGTTCCTATCGTAGAACCCGTGGAACTCCTTGGCGAGCCCGTAGACGTACCTCGCGAGTATGTGGGGGCGGTCCTTTTTCACCACGTCCCTGAGCACCTCTGGAAAAACAGCGATCTTCTTCACGATTGCCCATTCGTCGTCGTTCACGCTGGCCGGCGTTGCAAACTCCCAGTCCCCCGCCTTTTCCAGGATCTTCCTCGCCCTGACCGCGGAGTACTGCAGGTACGGTCCCGTATCGCCTTCGAAAGAGAGTACCTTCTCCCAGCGGAAGGTTATGTCCTTCTCCGGCTCCACCTTCAGCACCGCGTAGTTCACCGCCCCCGCCCCTATCTTTCTGGCGTCCTCTTCGTTGTACGTGCCCCTTTTCCTCATCTCCTCCCCCGCCAGCTCCACCGCTTTCTGCAGGACGTCCTCCAGAAAGACCACCCGCCCCTTCCTCGTGGACATCTTCCCTTCAGGCAGGTGTATCAGGCCGAAGGCAACGTGTACGAGCTCCCTGTCCACCCCCAGCTTCCTCGCTATCCAGAAGAGCTTCCTGAAGTGGTCGCTCTGGGGCGCCCCCACCACGTACACAAGTTTTTTCGGGTCGTACTTTTCTACCCTATCCATGAGCGCGGCGATGTCCCTCGTGAGGTAGAGGGTCGTCCCGTCTGACTTGAGTATCACGTCTTTTCCCAGTTTCTCCCCGAAGTCCACGATTACTGCCCCCGTCTCAGGATCCCGCTCCGCTATCCCCCTTTCCAGCAGTACATCCACTATTTCCCTTGCCCTTTCCACGTAGAAGGACTCTCCACTGATCTCGTCAAACTCCACGCCGAGCATCCTGTAAATCCTGTCCGCGTACTTTATTGTAAGTTCCCTGAACTTTTTCCAGAGCTCCACGTACTCCTTTTCACCCTCTTCGAGCTTCCTGTACGCGTCCCTTGCCTCTTCTTCGAGCTTTGGATCCTTCTCCGCTTCCTCGTGGAACTTGACGTAGATCCTCAGGAGCTCCTTTATTGGTTCCTTTTCGAGTGCTTCCCTGTCGGCCCATTTCCTGTACGCCACGATTAGCTTGCCGAACTGCGTCCCGATGTCCCCCAGGTAGTTTATCCCTATTGCTTCCACGCCCAGGTACCTGTACACCCTGCGCAGGGACCCCCCTATGATTGTGGACCGCAGGTGGCCCACGTGCATGGGCTTCGCCACGTTTATCGAGGAGTAGTCGATGACCACGCGTTCGTTGGTTTTCTCCCCCCCGCCGTACCCTTTGGCCAGGGCTTTCTTTATTACGTCTTCCGCCGTTTCTGGTCTTTTTAGGAAAACGTTCACGTACCCGCCCTGCACTTCCACCTTTTCTATGAGCGGGTGCTTGACTTTTTCGGCAAAATCTTCTGCTGCTTCTTTCGGGGTTTTTCCGAGCTCTTTTGCAAGTTTGAAGCCTACGGGCAGTGCAAGGTCCCCCATTTCTTGGCTGGGCGGGTACTGGACGGGGATGTTCCCCGCTGCCTTTTCCGCCAGTTCTGCGAGGTACTTCTTGACACCGATGAAAGCGTTCATAAGTTTATCAGCCACGGACGATTACAAAAACCTTTTCTGCCACCGCGCCGGATTATAAACCGCCCTGCTCTACTTTAACCATGCTCCGCGTTGCCTACGACATAAGGGGAATTTACCCGGACGACGTTAACGAAGAACTGGCGTACCGCCTCGGCTACGTCTTCGGCAGCGAGAGGGACACGGTGGTGGTGGCGCGGGATTTCCGCAGGGGCAGCGAAGAGCTGTATTCTTCCCTCATCGAAGGTCTTTCTGCGGCGGGCGCGTTGGTGTACTCTTTGGGGGCAGCCCCCACCCCCGTCCTCTCCTTCACCGTCCGGGCCGCGGGCGCAGGGGGCGGAGTGATGGTGACAGCATCGCACAACCCCCCGGAGTACAACGGGTTCAAGTTCTTTGATTCCTGGGGGGCAGTTCTGCCCAGGGAGGAGATACTGAGCATCCTTGAACGGGCGAGAAACGTTGGCGTACGCGAGGGGGACGGCCAGGTAGTCCC
>DQUH01000012.1 GCA_015662385.1 Methanobacteriota archaeon
AAACGCCGGGTTCGTTGTAGAGGGCAGCGCCTGAGTATATGTACTGCAGTGCGAAGATTGTTTTACCGGTACCTGCACCACCCGAGAGAAGTATGGTGCTGCCAGAGGGAAATCCCCCCTGAATGAGGTTGTCGAGTCCGGGGATACCTGTTGGTACTCGTCGCATCGCAGTATAATACACTTCAAGCTTATAAATATATGACGCCTCTACCTAACGTGGACGCGGAGCGGATCCCAGGCGTTTCAGACCTCCTGACCATAGTGGAGACGCCAGAATGGAAAAAGATACTGCTCGACCTGGTCAAATCGGAAAGGATGGACCCTTGGGATATAGATATAGTTTACCTGGCCAGGAAGTACTTGGAGAGGATACGGTCAATGAGCAGCAACAACCTTTACGTACCGGCTAACGCTGTACTTGCCTGTGCGATACTCCTCAACATGAAGGCCGACGTGCTCCGCCAGTACTACGTGGAGGAAGAAGAAAGCGACGAATACGTTGAAGACTTCGCCGTTATTTTTGACAGTGCAGAAGACGTACCTGCAGAAGTGCAACAGGAAGGGGATGTCCAGCACCCGCCTGAAGTCCTCCCCCCTGTTCGCATAACTACCCGCCGGGTGACCCTGGACGAGCTTCTTGCAGCCATGGAACGGGTGATGAAGGCAAAAAAGACTGTCCGCCGCAAACCAGAGGTGCGTCCAGATATTATTGACGTTTTTATGGAAGAAATGGAAAGGGAAGACGTAGACCGCCTTGTTCAGGAGACCTACGAGCGCATAAAGGCGTCGCTCGATTCTGAGGGGATAACCACGCTTTCGCGGGTGCTGCCAGACAACGACGCTTTATCCGTGGTTAATACTCTTCTACACGTTCTTTACCTGGCAAACGAAGGCAAAGTGAACGTCTGGCAGGAGAAGCCCTTCGACGAAGTGTTTATATCGGTGGTAGAAGATGGGGAACCGTCCAGACCCGAGGAAACTCGTTGAAGCCGCCCTTTTCTTGTCCCCCCGTCCTTTAAGCCTTTCAGAGCTCTCAAAGATAGCCGGCGTACCCCCTGAAGAGGTCCGGACGATCCTTGATGATTTATCCGAGCGGTACAAATCCATAGACTCTGCCCTTGTTGTGGAGCGTTTTACCACGGCGGTGCGCCTCTACGTTTCCCCCGAGGTGTTCCCCCACGTTAAAGACCTTGCCGCGGTTCCCGAGTTTTCCCAGCGGGAGCTGGAGGTTGTGGCCCACATCGCGATGAAGGGTGCTGTTCTGCGTTCGGAACTTAGGAAGATGTATTCTGGGGCGGATAAAGTTATTGACAAGCTGCGGTCCCTCGGAGCGGTGGTGCTCCGCAAGAAAGGTAGAACGTACGAGGTAAAAAAAACCGAGCTGTTTGACCGTTATTTCGGGGTTAATTTATAGTTATAATGCCTTCCAGGGGCGTTTTTGACTTTCTTGCAGTAATTTCCAGAATGCTGTTTTTGAAGGTGGCTTTTGACTTTCTAGGATCTATGTATTCTTTGAGTGTAAGCACTTTCCTGTACCTAAACGGCCCTTCGTCTTTGGCAAGTATCTCCACTTTTTTACCTTCAACGCCGACGTTTACATTTTCCTTTTGAACCCCGGGGAGCTCCACTGTGATAATTATCTCTTCTCCCCTGTCAAACACATCTACAAGCGGCTCCTTATAATCTTTCTTTTTTACCCTGTTGCCCGCCGGTTCCCCTATATTTTCAAACTCTTTAATCCGTGGGACGCCGTCTGGCCCGATAACGATGTGAATTCCCTTGCACACGGGCCTTCTCCCTGTTGCCTTCGCACCCCCTTCCATCATCCTGATCATTTCGGGCATTGTCCTCTCGAGTTCCTTCTCAATTTCTCTGAACATCCGCCCCAGCCCAGGCAGCACCCTGTCGAGTTCCCTCTCCATCTCCCGGAGCATCAGTTCGTGTTCGTCCGGTTCCTTTACCTCTCCTTTTTTGTCGTCCCCGTTGTCGTCTTTCTTCTTGTTGTCTTTGTCCTTCTTTTTCCAGAACCACATATTTATCAACTATATCCGAAGTATGTAAAAATCACCAGTCTAATATGCTCCTCTGGGTACCGCGCTCTAGGATCCTCTTTGCCGTGCTCCACGATTTCCTCACTATGCCGGGGAACCCCCCGTTCTTTTGCACCAGGTTTTCGAGGAAGTGGACGGTCCTGTCGTCGTGGGGGTACCCCGTCCCGAAACTCCCGTACCTTTCCTCTATTTTTTTAACCTCTCTGTCGCGCTCCACCTTTGCCACGATGCTGGCGGCGCTTACTATTGGGTATTTTGCGTCTGCTCCGTTTTCGGCTATTATCCTTGGGGGGTCCTGGAGGTACCTCTCGATGCGTTGCACGTACTTTGCGGGGTTGGGATCCGGGGCATCCACGTACAGTATTTCAGGCCGTTTTTTTGCCTGCGTGACCATTTGGGCGGTTTTCAGGGCTTCCAGCTCGTTCAATCCGCCCCGTCCCTCCACGAAGGCGTCGATTTCTGCTGGAAGGATCTTTACTACCACGAGGTCGTCCAGCAGTTTTACTATTTCTGGGTATAGCTCCTCCCTCCGCTCCGGGCTCAGCTCCTTAGAATCTTTTACTTCTAGCTCTTCTAGTTTTCCCAGCTTGCTTTCATCGATAACTGCCAGAACGAGCACCATGGGGCCGATGACAGGGCCCCTCCCCGCTTCGTCCACTCCCCCTACCAACACATAGATAGTTTCAATACGATGCGCATAAAAGCCAGACGTCTTCATTGGTGCCAACGTTTGATACCAAATGGTTTCAAAAACTTTTGTTTAACATCCCCCGCTAATTCAAGAACTATTTGATTGTTCAGATGCGGTTACTAACACCTCAG
>DQUH01000069.1 GCA_015662385.1 Methanobacteriota archaeon
CCCTCCTCCACTTCCTCTCGAGCTCCTCCCTCTCCGCCACCAGCTTCTCCACCGGCTCGCCGGAGAGCCGGGAGACCGCCAGCACAACGGCGTCCCTGCAGCTCTGCGGTACGGAGTCCAGCACTTTCAGGCCGTAGAGGGACGCGTAGAGCCGGAGGAACCGCCTCGCCCTTCCGGGCATCTCTGCCCCCCACGCCGCGCTCTCCAGCCCCGTAAGGACTTCCAGCGGGTCCTTACCTGTGAAGGCCTGCAGGACAGCCTCGAGGGGGACGAAGCGGAGGAGCAGCAGGGTGAGGTTCAGGGACGCGGGCGCCTCCACCACGTGCTTCTCCCTCCCCGCCTGCACTATCACGTGGTTCCCCGCCCTCGAGAGGAGTACCCCTCCCTCCAGCCCCACCACCTTCCCGTCCGGCAGGTAGTGGACGGTGGCGCCCCCATCCTTCCTGCGGTGGGATACCACGAACACGTTATATAGCTGGGCGGACAGCCGTATAAACCTGCCGGTGGGACTTAGCACCGGGCGGTGGTAGCGATACTTGTTTTAACTGGTAGCACCAGCTCATACCATGGAGTTCTTCTTCCGGCCGGAAGGCGTGGCGGTGATAGGTGCCTCCCGCAGCCCCCGCAAGATAGGCCACCAGGTGCTGAGGAACATAGTGGAGGGGGGGTACGGGGGGAAGGTGTACCCCGTCAACCCAAAGGGCGGGGAGATCCTCGGGCTGCCTGTCTATAAGTCCGTGCTGGACGTGCCGGGGAGCGTTGACCTGGCGGTGGTGGCAGTCCCCGCACCGGTGGTGCCCTCCGTGGTCAGGGAGTGCGGGGAGAAGGGCGTGAAGGGGGTGGCGGTGATATCCTCCGGTTTCGGTGAAGTGGGGAACAGGGAGCTGGAGGAGGAGCTCGTGAGGACGGTGAAAGAGTACGGCATGCGCCTCCTCGGGCCCAACATCTTCGGCGTCGTCTACACCCCTGCCCGGCTCAACGCCAGCTTCGGGCCCCCGGAAGTCGTGCCCGGGAAGATCGCCCTCGTCTCCCAGTCCGGCGCGCTGGGGATCGCCCTGATGGGCTGGACCCAGACGGAGGACATAGGGCTTTCGGCGGTGGTGTCCGTGGGCAACAAGGCGGACGTCTCGGACGAGGACCTGCTGGACTTCTTCTCGGCGGACGGGAACACGGAAGTGGTGGTCATATACATGGAGGGGGTGAAGGACGGCAGGGCGTTCATGGAGGCTGTGCGGAGGTGCCCGAAGCCCGTGGTGGTGATAAAGGCGGGGAGGTCCGAGAGGGGCGCGCAGGCAGTCTCGTCGCACACCGGCTCCCTCGCCGGGGCGGACCTGGTCTACGACGGTGCGTTCAGGCAGGTGGGGGTGATCCGCGCGGGGGACGTCAGGGACGCCTTCGTCCTCGCGAGGGCCCTCTCCGAACTGCCGGTACCGGAGGGGGACGGCACTGTGATAATAACCAACGGGGGCGGTATGGGGGTGCTCGCCACCGACGCCGCCGAGGACGAGGGGCTCCCCCTCTACTCCGGCCCGGAGCTCGTGGCGTTCAGGTCTGCGATGCCCCCCTTCGGCTCCTACAGGAACCCGGTGGACATAACGGGGATGGCAGACCCCACGATGTACCTGCGGGCGCTGGAGGTTGCCCAGGAAAGCAGGGGGGTCCACTCGGTCATCCTGCTCTACTGCGAGACCGCCGTGTGCGACCCCCTCGAGCTGGCGGAGGGGCTGAAGAAAGAGTACAGGAGGGAAAAACCGCTTACCGTTGCGATGGTGGGGGGGAGCAGGACGGCGGAGGCGGTTCACCGGCTGAACAGGGCGGGCATCCCCGCATACACGTCCCCCGCCGAGGCGGTGCGGGCGATGAAGGGGCTGTACCTCTGGAAGGAGTTCAGGGGTAAAAGAGCTCCCCTATCCGGAGGAGCTCGTTGAGCTTCACGGTGCGTATGCCCGCGGCGCCCACCTTCGCGAAGTCCGCCCCCACCCCCACGGCGAAGTGGGCGAGGAAGGGGTCGTCCGTTTCCCCGGAGCGGTGCGAGACGGTCACCACCATCCCCCTTTCCCTCGCGGACCTGACCGCCTCCACCGCCCTCGACAGGGTGCCCGCCTGGTTGGGTTTTATTATGACTCCCCCTATCCCTTCCCCCCTCTCGAGCCTAGCGGGGTTCGTGGCGAAGAGGTCGTCCCCCGTGACGACGGCTTCCGTCCTCCCCTGCAGCCCCCTGAAGTCTTCGAAGGCGTCCTCGTGGAAGGGGTCTTCCAGATAGTACAGCCCGTACCTCCCGGCGAGGGTGCGCAGGAACTCCCCCTGTTCCTCCGGGGAGAGCTCCAGGCCCTCCTTCCTCCAGACGTACTTCTCCCCGTCCCAGAGCTCGTTGGCAGCCACGTCCGCTCCCAGGAAGACCCTGTACCCCGCGCTCTCCAGCGCCTCCCTCACCGCGCCCAGCACTTCGAACACCCCGTCGGTCTTCAGCCCGCTCACGTAGGCGCTCTCGAGGGTCAGCGCCCCCTCGAACCACGGGTCCCTCTCCTCCAGAAGCTTCTTGGTCTCCCTGTACGCCCACGAGAGGGTAAGGACGTCTTCCCTCATGTCCCCCGTCTCCACGGCAACGAGGTACTCCTGTATGTCCGACGCCCCCCCGTGGGCGCCCCCGCCGATGAAGTTCTCCAGGGGCTTCACAGGCCCCGGCTCGAAGCCGAAGGCCTCCCCCACCGCCTCGAAGAGGGGGACGCCCTGTTCCCACGCAAAGGCCTTTACGGCGGCGGTGGACAGCGCCAGCGCCGCGTTCCCCCCTATCCTCTCCAGGCGCGGCGTCCCGTCCACCTCTTCGATTATTCCGTCCACCTCGGCGGGTTCGACGTCTCTCCCCACTATCTCCGGGAAGACCTCTTTCCTGAGCTTCTCGGCGGACACGCGCACGGCCTCGTCAACGGTGCCCGCCCTTGGCCACGCCTGTGCCTCGTGGCTCCCTGCAGAGGTGCCCGAAGGGGACGAGGCGCGCACCGCCCAGCCGGCCCCCCTCAGCTCCACCTCGAGGGTGGGCTCCGCCTTGCTGTTCAGGACTACCCTTACGGAAGCCTCCTTCACCTTCATGTGGAGATATGGGGGAGCCCCTTTATATGGGGTTCGGGGGGAATTCTCTGATATGCGTGCGGTGGCCTACCACGTCCCCCTCTCCCTCGTCTCCTCCGCCGTTGCCGAGGAGAGGGAAGGGGTGGCCTACTTCCGCCTGAAGAACGGGGTGCTGGCAAAGAGGGTGCACGTATGGGGGGTCGTGGTGGGCAGGCTCGTGGGGGACGAGTACGTCCGCCTCACCCTCGACGACCTCAGCGGGACAGCCGGCGTTGTCTTCTTCGACCCCCCGCCGGAGGTAAAGGGAGTGGACGTGGGGGACAGCGTGGACGTGGTGGGGCGCCTCCGCGTGAGGAACGACGAGGTGGGGGTGGTGGGGGAGACCCTCAGGGTAATCGCCCCGGAGGTGGAGCTGCTCCGCCGCCTGGAAAACGCTGCCTTCGTGCTCAACCCCCGGACGGCGGAGGAGTCCGTCCCCCTACCCGTTAAAAAGGACGTCAGGAAGGAGCGCGCCGAAGAGGAGGAGCTTGAGGTGGAAACCCTTGACCTGGAGGGGAACGGATGGTGAACGTCCCAAAGGAGCTGGAGTATGAATACCTGCTCGACCGCCTGTACGAACTGCTGCCGGAGCAGGCGAAGGCACCGGCCCGCTTCGAGATGCCCCGGGCAGCGGTGGAGGTCCACGGTAAGAGCACCGTGATACGGAACGCTGCACAGCTCTGTCAGGTGTTCCGCAGGGATCTGGACCACTTCTTCCGCTTCATAACGAAGGAGCTGGGTACGACGGGGGCAGTGGAGGGGGGCGCGGTGCGCCTGAAGGGGAGGTTCGGCCCCGCCACGGTCCAGCGCAAGGTGGAGCAGTACGCCAGGGAGTTCGTCCTCTGCCCCATCTGCGGGAAGCCCGACACCCACTTCATAGAGCTCCGGGGCGTGAGGATGCTCAAGTGCGAGGCCTGCGGTGCCGTGTCCCCCGTACCGGAGGTATGAGCACGGAGTTCTTCTGCAGGGTGTACAGGGCCGGCGGGGCAACCCTCCTCGCCGCCTGCGACGCGGATCTGCTGGGGAAGGTCTTCAGGGAGGGGGAGGCCGTCCTCCGCGTCTCTGAGAGCTACTACGGCGGGGAGAAGGTGGGGCCGGAGCGCCTGCGCTCCCTCCTCGAAACTGCAGACATAGTCTCCCTCGTGGGGGAGGGGTGCATAGGGCTGGCGGTGGAGATGGGGCTC
>DQUH01000019.1 GCA_015662385.1 Methanobacteriota archaeon
CCCTCCTCAACGCCTGCGGCCGCCACGGACGTCCAGAGGTTGGTGTGAACGTGGCGATGGGGGACAGGGGGAAGTGGCTGGACGAGGCCCTCCGCCTCCTCTCTCAGCACCGGGAGATGCTTAGAAAGGGAATAGAGTGGGTCACGGAACGGGGAGTAGATGAGCGCAAGTATTTCTATTTTTTCCACGCCCGGGACGCGATCCCCGCACCGCTGGTGGGCATCGTGGCGGGCATGGTCTACGGTTCCGGGATTGTCCCGCCCGACAGGCCGGTGGTGGCCATGGCTTACGAGGAAGGGGGGTACGTCAAGGTTTCCGCCAGGGCGAATTCAACCTTAGTCCGCAGGGGGATAGACCTGGCGAGGGCCGTGCGCGCGGCTGCCGAGCTGGTGGGCGGTGAGGCGGGGGGACACAGGCCAGCCGCCGGTGCGAGGATACGGAGGGGTACGGAGGACGAGTTCCTGCAGCATCTGGAGCGCGAGCTGAGGGCCCAGCTCACCTGACCCTTTCCAGCCCGTATTCTTCAGCCACCCTCTGAATGATCTCCGTTAGATTCCCTGCATCTCCGTGGACGGCGTAGTACCTCGGTTCCGGGACCGTTTTTTCCACAGCCTGCCTCACCATTTCCTCATCCACCGAGTTAAAGGCATATTTTGGAATTATATGTCCGAAAGCAACGTTCTTTTTCAGGGCGAACCTCGTGAACCTCGGCGCGTAGTGGCCCCCGCCGAACCCCACCGCTACCTCTGCGCTTTCCGGTTTTAGGGACGCTACTATCGCCTCCGCCACCACCGCTACCGCTTCTTCGTTCTCCCACTGCTCGGGGCTGCTCCCAACCTCCACGAACATAACGGGGGCGTCCAGCGTGGGCCCGTGGTGCGTCACCTCGTAGGACACGGAAAAACCCTCCGGTTTCCGCCTTTCCAGGTACTTCAGTGCCGACAGCATGTGCTGTGCCGGGGCGTATGACAGCGTCCTGCTCTTGCCACCGTAGAGGGCGTCGCCCCAGTTCCCTGTGGTGTGGACCGTTAGGCAGGGTATCCCGGACTCCGCAGAGTGCCTAGACGCGACGATGTAGAGGTCCGAGGGGTACCTCTCGCCCAGCCAGTCTGCGTAGATGTGTTCAGAATCTATTATTATCAGGTCTGCGTTTTCATACTCGAAGACGTGGTAGTTTCCGAAGGCCTTCTCCGTCTTTCTGAAGTATTTTTCTATTAAATACTCCCCTATCAGCACGGAGGCAGGGTCTCTTTTCGACACGACGACCGTTGGCATGGTCTTAAGTGCATCGAAGCATTTGAAAACGGTTAACCCTTTTTCTTACCATGCCGCGCATAGTAAAACTCCTCGCAGTCCTCCTTATCATCTGTGCTGTCTGGATATGTGTCCGTAACCCAGCCCCTTCCCGCACGGACGGTGGCGTGGCGGGAGGGAGCGTCCGGCTCGACCACCCTTTGGAAGCCGCTGTCCACTCCACGGTGCTCGGAGCCTTCCCCGGGGCAACACTTGTTGAGCGCCACGCCGCGCCGGTAAACGGCACGACCATACACTTCCTGTACTACCGCCCCTTGCCCGACGGCCCGGACAGGGTTCTCTCCCACCTGCAGTCCTCCGGCGCGGAAGTCCTGCGGGTGATAGGCGGGTGGAACTGGTACGTTTCTGCGTCTGTTGTCCTAGACGGAAACATCGTTGTGGTGGACTTCTACCCGGACCGCGAGAACAACCGCCTCGTGGTGGCGGTGCGCTAGGTTTTTTACCCCCAGAACATCTTCGTCCTGTAGTACTCCCTTTCGGCGTCTAGCAGCGCCTTCCAGAACTCCTCTTCGCTGTACGGTGTTCTCAGGATCCTGGCTGCCGTCTGCGACCCGACCCCCGTCACGGCCATCGCTATGACCGCGCGCCTCCCGAACTCCTTCACCAGCTCCGCATTTCTAATGAGCTCCAGCATTTTCTTCTCGTCTTTCCTGTTAAGCTTCTTTTTCTGGATTACCTCCCTTGCCCGCCCGGCGTCGTGGACCACCGCCAGCAGGGGGGACCCGCAGCGCACGCATTTTACACGTTCCGGCAGTTCCTTCACCCTGTATATGCGCTCCGCCCCGCAGGACGTGCACATGAGCGTTACCTTCTTTTCCAGCACCCTTTTTCTGAACATCTCCAGTATGGTGTGCTCCGGTGTGTCGGGGTTTACGAGCTCCGGCACCTGTAAAGCCTTGGAGAGCTCCATCTTTCCGACCTTCCCTATGCCTTTCCTTCTCACGACCCTGTACTTCCCGCTCCTTAGCCCCTCCAGCAGGTCCTTGACGGAGCCGACGTCTAGCTTCTCAGTGTAGAGCTCCTTTAACGTCTCCCTGTACACCGGGGAGTCTGCGAAAGCGTCCACGAGTTTCCACACGTTGATCTTGTCCATTTTCGCGTTCTTTGATATGAGCCCGAAGCGCCTCGCCACGTGTATGAACCTCCACTTGAAGAGGTTCGTCTTTGTTATGTGGTTTTCCAGCAGGATTTCGAGGACTTCGGGGTCCACGGTCCTGAGTATTTTTTCTATTTCGTCTGCGCTGAAGCCCGGGCCGGGGAACTCTATGACAACCGCGTAGGCCGACGAGAAAACGCGGACGGGGATGCCGTGGCGCCTAGATATCTCCGCGGCGATGAGCCGGGAAAGGGCTGTGTTGCCCTTCGAGCCTAGGGGGACGTGAACCACCACGTACTCGTCGCTCTGTTCTATGAGCACGTCGCAGTCCCCCGGGTGCCCTCCGAACTCGCCCCTTACCTTGTCTATGTCCCTGACGTCCGCCACGTCGCCCACGGTCTCCATCCCCTCTGCGATCCTCCTCCTTTCCCTGAACACCTCCCTCGCAACTTCCCTCTCCACCGGGATCATCTCGCCTACCCACGCCGGTATCGCCCCCACGAGGGTGTTCGAGGGCTCCACGAAGACCTTGCGGTCCTCTATGGATATAACCCGCCAGGGCCGCCCCTTGACCACGAAGACAGTACCGCTCTCCAGGTAGCTCGCCACGAAGTCCTCGTCAAGCGTCGCCACGCGCTTCCCGCTTATCGTGTCCGTGACGTGGAACTTTTCCTCGTCCGGTATCATGCTGAGGTTGCTGTAGTAGTAGCGCCAGGTGTCCCTGGACCTCGTGACCACGTCCCCCTTTACCCGCAGGTAGCGCTCCCCCTCCAGCTGCTTTATTACGGCCCACAGCTCCTCCATTGTTAGCGTTTTGAAGGGCTGCGCACCGGTGACTATGCCGTACAGCTCTTCAACGCTTATCTCGCCCCAGTCCATCAGCACCCCTGCTATCTGGTGGGCGAGGACGTCGTAGGGTTTTTCCTCCTGTTGCACCGGTTCCAGCCACCTCTTCGTTGCGAGTTTTGCTATCACCGCCGCCTCCACGAAGTCCAGCGGGTCAAGCGCGATTATGTATCCTATCGACGGGAGGTCCCAGCGGTGCCCGGACCTGCCCACGCGCTGGATGAGGCGGGACACCTGCCGGGGCGAGCCGTACTGGACGACGGCGTCCACCTCCCCCACGTCTATGCCGAGCTCCATGCTGGACGTGGCTATCAGGTGCTTTACCTCCCCCTCCTTGAACGTCTTCTCGACGCTGAGCCTCACGTCCCTCGAGAGGGAGGAGTGGTGGACGTCCGTCCTGTCGTGCAGCGCTGAGAAGTAGAGGGATAGCTGCTCCGCCATGTTGCGGGTGTTGACGAAGGTTATCACCTGCTTGTGCGAGTCCACGATTTCCTTAAGCTTCTTCACCCTCGCATAGACTTCGGGGGGGAGCCCCAGCCCGTTCCCGCCTTCCTCCGCCGTCGGGTAGAAAACTTTTATCCTGTACTCCTTCTCCGTGGAGACGTCGATCACTTCAACGTCCCGCCCCTTCCCCGCCAAAAACTCCGCCACTGTTTTCGGTGAGCCCACGGTCGCGGATATCCCTATCCTCTGGAACTCACGCCCCGTCTTTTTACGTAACCGTTCGAGGGCAACGGAAAGCTGGTATCCCCTTTTTTCCGCTGCCAGCTCGTGGATCTCATCGACTATTACGAACCGCACGTTTTCCAGGTGCTTGCCCATTTTCTCCGCGGGGAGTATGGCCTGCAGGGACTCGGGGGTGGTGATCAGTATGTGGGGCGGTTCTTTCGCCTGGCGGGAGCGGGCGTACCTTGTTGTGTCCCCGTGGCGTACGTCCACCCTGAACCCGAGCTTCTCCCCCCACCACTTTACCCTGCCCAGCAGGTCCCTGTTGAGGGCACGGAGGGGCGTTATGTATAACAATGTAACGGGTTCGGCGCCCCCCTCTAGCATTTCAGCGAGCACGGGTAACAGTGCTGCCTCCGTCTTCCCCGAACCGGTGGGGGCGATAATAAGGACGTTCTTCCCGCTTCTGATTACCGGGTACGCCCTCTTCTGGACTTCCGTGGGTTCCTTCAGCCCTTTTTCCTTCCAGAGCTTTACGATCCTTTCTTCACCCACTTTCTTATACCCCCGTGAACATACTATCTAACGTGCGCCCCAGCACCCTTTCCGAGCGCGAGGCGTTTTACAGACGGTTTTCCGCTCGGAAGGCGTTCGCGTGGGCCCGGTCCATCGCGCCCCATCCTGTCTTTGCTGTGAACCTCGGCTGGTACACGGGGCTGGTGAAGCCGGGGCTTGAGCGCTACCTGAAACGCGGCATCCGCACAATATATCTTTACGGCGTTAACTCTCCTAAAGAGCTGCGCCGTAAACTTCTTAGGTACTTGCCCGAGTCGGTTTATTACTGGAGGAACGTTGTATCTGACGCTGATCTCTGCCGTGGCTGTGCTCTGAAGTTCAACCGCGAAGTACCCCTCTGTTTCCACTGCCCTAACTTCCTGGGGCAGGAACTCATGTTTGACATAGATCCAGTCAGGCACGGGGAGCGTTATGGCTACAGTGACTTCCTCCGCGCGCGCTCTGCGACCCTGCGGTTAGTGGATGCCCTGCTGGAGCGTTTCTCCAAGGTCTCCGTGGTCTTTTCGGGAAGGGGCTTCCACATCCACGTTGGTGACCCGGATGCTTTTTGTTTGTCCCCCCTGACGAGGCGCAGGGTTGCCGAAGAGCTTGGCGACCCGCTCCTCGACATCCCCGTGACGTACGGCAGCGTTTCTTTGGCCCGGCTGCCCTACACGCTTAACGCCCTGGTGAACGCAGTGGCGGTACCTGTAAATATAAAAAAATTAGATAAATTCGACCCTTACCACTCCTCTTCGTCTTCTTCGTCGTCGTAGTCGGCGTCCTCGTCCCAGTCCTCGTCCCAGTCTTCTTCCCACTCTTCCTCTTCCCACTCCTCTTCATCTATCTCTTCGCCTTTATAGTATTCTTCCTCCCTCTTCTCTTCCTCCTCCACCATTGTAATCGGTATCAACGGCGGAGTAGATTTTTTAAACACAGGGTGCTTGTGCATTTAAATACTCCCGAAGCGTAATTTCTCTGATGGGCATCTTCAAGAGGATTCTCTCAAGCGGGGCGGACGCTGGCCTCCTCGCGCTCGTGGTTCTTTTCATGTACAGCATATTCTATGTTTTTGAACCGTTGTTATCGGAAATCTATTCCAAGTACCTGCTCACCTTTGTTTCCTCTCCTGACCCCCTCGTTTCGTTGCGCAGCCTTTTTTATGAGTCTCTTTCACGGGTTTCGGAACCGCTGACCCTGCTAGCTATGTTCGTTTACGGTTTGTTGTACCAATACCTCGTTTTAGTTGTTATCGGTTGGATCAGCAA
>DQUH01000025.1 GCA_015662385.1 Methanobacteriota archaeon
TACGTAAAGAGCTCACCGACCACGAGAAAGCGTACCACAGCATGATAGAGGAGGTAGCCACGAAAATATCGGAGATCCTGGCGGCGAGGGCCCAGGAAGACCAGGCCAAAATAGCAGAGGTCTTCAAGGCCTTTGCTAGCACCGCCGCCGAAAACAAAAACGCCCACGACTACCTGTTAAACATAATAAACCAGCACGGCAAGTACCTCAACGTGAACGAGCTGAAAATCGACAACGAACGCACGCTGAAAGACTACCTGGATGCAATAAAAGAACTTGAGAACAAGATAAAAAGAATGGAGAAAAAGGCGCAGAACACAGAATCTAAAATAAAGGAGCTCCACGAAAAAATAAAGGAAATAGAAAAAGACGAAAAGGTACACAAGATAACCCACGAAGCGCTGAGAGTATATCAAGAGCAGCGCGCCAAAGAGCTGGGGGAGAAGATAGCAGCCGTACTTGAAAAACACTTACGCGAGGGTAAGGTGCTGCTCAGGAGGGAAGCCTGAAACGGTTTTAAACCCTCCCCTTTTATTGTATTTTTAGGCGCCGGTAGTCTAGCCTGGTAGGACGTCGGCCTGCCACGCCGACGGCCCGGGTTCAAATCCCGGCCGGCGCATTTTTGCACCCAAACCTGTTCAGACTCTGCTCGATGACGCCTTTGCCTTTTTAAGTAACAAAAGGTTTAATAAGAAGGTATGCTAAGGATATCATTACAGGGAACATTTGCAGTGGTGTCCAGTATACTGATGGCGGCAGAGGGTGTGCGGGCCCTACATGCGGTTCCGTTAAAAGGAGCCAATTGCCCCACACCCCGATGATGCTGCCGTTGACGCGTCATCGCTGCTCCCGGTTACCTTTCGAAATGCGCACGTAGTTTTTAACGTTCCTGTCCCTGAAAAGGTTGGCAGACCAGCGGATAGACACGTCTACAACGTTAAGTAGAGATGATACAGCTCTATGCATAAACTCGTCAAAGATGTGTCTGAGCTCTTTCTTGTCCTCCACAAATATCTCCACAGATTTTCCCGAGAACCTTGCCTTGATGCCCCTATACACCTTCGGATCTACAACCAACGTCGCGGGCGAATTCCCAACATTCTTTTCTACGAAATCGATCACTTTTTTTACGCTTGGCGATACAAACAAATTCACGTAGTTTTCATACTTCCTGAACTTTACAGGAAAGCTCTGCACGACTGCCCGTTTCTGGGCAGAACGCAGCTTGCCCACATAAGGGAAGTCTTTCAGCATACTGACAAGAAGGTCAAGATGTTTTGAATCCGTTATTCCAGCACCGTAGAGCTTCATACCTTCTATCCTTGAAAAGTCCGCTGCCACCATCCATTTTTTCAGCTCTTTCTCTGGCCCTTCCCGTTTCTTCACCACACCACTACTTTGAAAAGGGAGGGTTTAAAGCCCACGGCGGTCAGCAAAAGACCCTTTACCGAGTGGTACTGCTTCTCTGGTGGTTCGACCGTCCCCTGCGCACTTACTCCTGTTCTTCTGCAAAGCGTACGATCCGCTCAACTCCCTTCTTCAGCACGTCCATGGAAGCGGCGTAGGATATCCTCACGTAACGCTCGTTTCCCTCCCCGAAGGCAGTTCCGGGGGTTACAACCACGCCAGTACTGTTAAACAGATTATCTGCAAACTCAGTACCGTCGGTGCCGACGTCAGGAAATACGTAGAACGCCCCCTCCGGCTTGACAACATCAAATACGTCCTTCAAAGATTTGTACACGAAGTCCCGACGCTCTTTGAACTCCTTGACCATATTCTGCGTTATTCTATCCGCAGTCCCGTCCATCAACACGTCTGCAACGGCCTTCTGGGCAAAGGCAGGGGCGCAGACACCGTTAACCTGATGCACCTTTAGAATCGGCTCAAGAACGTCCTTATCTGCAATTACAAAGCCAATCCTCCAACCAGTCATTGCAAGGCGTTTGGAGAAGCCGTTGACGGCAATTACGTTCTCATGGCCCGCCAGGGAGTACGGTTTAGTATCGTAGTAGATCTGATCGTATATTTCGTCGCTGACCACCAAGGCGTTGCAGTCCTCCGCTATCTCCACCACTGCCTTGAGCGTGTTTTTATCAATGACTGCACCTGTGGGGTTGTTGGGGTAGTTGAGGAAGACGAGGGAGACGCCCCTGTCCATCACCTCGTTCAGCCTGTCGGGGTCCAGCTGAAAGCCGTCCCGGTGGGTAGGTACCTGGACAGTCCTGGCCCCGCAGATCTTAACGTAGGTGAAGTAGGACAGGAAGTTCGGGGTGGGGACGACCACCTTTGAGCTTTCCTCGATGTAGGCCAGGCTCACGTCAAGGAGCGCCTCGCTGGCGCCGGCGGTCACCATCACCTCTTCCGCTTCAACGCCGTACCTCTCCGCTATCGCCTCCCTCAGCTCCGCGATGCCGGTGCTCGGCGTGTAATGCGTGTAGCCCTCCTTCATTGCCCGGTACGCCCTCTCCACAACAGCACCGTCCGTGTGGAAGTCCGGCTCCCCTACGGAGAGGTTTATGACATCCTTCCCCTCCCTCTTTGCCCTCTCGGTGATTTCTAGCATCCTCCTTATGGTCGACGCCGAAACGCCGGCCAGCCGACGGGCTTCCACCACCATTCAGAACACCCCGATTATCTTGTAAAAGGTCGTCACCTTTTTTAACTCGTCCAAGACGCCACTGCCCA
>DQUH01000065.1 GCA_015662385.1 Methanobacteriota archaeon
CGATGTCGCCAAACAACGCCCCCAAGGATATCAGAAATGGATCGGAGGAAAGCCCGAACAAGGAGAACACCGCGTACCCCGCGATAGTGCCGGCGGTAACGCCGAGAAACAGCCCTTCCCACGTCTTACCGTCGCCGAGAACCCTTTTACCGTCCAACCAATGCAAACCGAAGTCCACCGGGTGGCGCCGGGGAAAGAACTTTGAAAGGGTCGCCGCGGCGTTGGCCACGTACGCGGGAACGGCCCACAGGAGAAAAGAAAGACTCATGCGGTCGCCTCTGCGACCTTTTCCGCCCCCTGCTGAGAGAGCACGCGGACCTTTGCAACCTCTGTCCGGCGGATGGGTGCGATCTTGTTTGCTTCAGAGGCTATTTTCTGCATGAGGTCGCCGATTATGAATTCCTTCATCAGCTCGTCCTTGCCGAGCTTTTTGGCGCGCTCCTCGATCATCTTCTGCATTATTTTACGGATGGCTGTTTTCTTTGGGTTTGATACCTTCACGGCAGTCCATGTTATTGCCTTAACGTGCAGAACTGCCCCGTCACGGGTCGTAACGTCAAAAACGTGTTCTATCTTTGAAGAGTGGCGGCGGGTGAGACGTTTTATGTAGGCGTTGTCCAGCTCGTAGCCCACGAATTCCGTGCGTGCCTCGGAACCCACCACCTGGTTTATCCTGAACTTCACAAAGTACTGGGCGTGGCCTATGCTACCCGTAAGCATGGAGGCGGGAATTTCCACGGTCCTGCCGTAAAGCAACTTCTCGTCAGACGCCGCGGTCTCCCCCACTTCCCGCTCGTCCCATATGCGGGGTGCAATGATCCTGTACCAACGCTTGAGCTTCCAGGGGTCAACAGCCCTTACGCGCTTTGCCATTCAACCACCTTCTCATCTGCCCTCTTGAGCACGTCTTCAGTGCTGCCTTCTATGATTACCACTTCACCGCAGTAATAAAGGGTAAGGCGCATTACCTCACCAGTACTGCCACCATCTCGGGAGAGTACTGCCAGTTGGGCGGCAGCTCACCCACGCGTTTGTAATACTTAACGAGGCGGCGGATCTTGGACTCAACGCGCGCCAGCGCCACCTTGTTGTGCATATCCTTCCGGTTGGACTCGAGGTGCTTGCGGATGCGCATTGCACGGCGGATTAGGTTCATAAGGTCTTCAGGGATTTGGGGGTAAAGATCGTGTTCCTTCAAAATTTGCTTTATCTTTTTGCCGGTTATTGCCTTAACGGAAGGGATCCCGTACTGATCCCTGAGGACCTGGCCGATCATCGCCTGCGAGTAACCCTTCCTTGCGAGTTCAACCACCAGGTTCTCCACGTCTTCGGGTTTGGCAGTCACCCAGCTGGGGGGAACCTTGGTAGGGGGGTGCTTCGATCCCGACCTGCCCTTCCTGCGTGCGTGCATGCGTGCCATCAACTATCCCCTCAAAGAAAAATCATAATCAGGAAGTAACGTAGGATATAAATAACTTTCCATCAGAGGTACCGTGCCCGCCGCACAACCTGCTCAAAACGCTCCCACACATCAGGGGCGCGGGGGTAACGTCCGTAACCCTCCTTCAAGGCGTTCCAGCCAGCGTCAGCAATTTCGGGGTGGGTGGCGACGAAAGACCTCCTGAAGCAGACGAGGTCAACGGCCTTGTCCTCTATGGACGTTGAGACTGCCCCCAGCCCAAAGTCTATGAAGTGCAGGCCGGTATCGGCGAGTATGATGTTGGAAGTAGTCAGGTCCCCGTGAACTATATCGTTCCCGTGGAGCAGGGCTATGTGCTCACCTATCTTGCGCATCAGTCCGGCATCGCCCGTGCGGAGCAGGTACTCCTTCGCCCTTTCCCCCTCGACGTACTGCATGACGATCTCAGTGCGCTCCTCGTCAACGTGGTAAACAGAGGGCGTGGGAACACCGGCGCGACGCGCCCTCTCAAGCAACCTGGCTTCCCGGCGCGTCCTCGTCTTTCTTATGTACTCGTCCAGCTGCCGGACGCGGTAACGCTTCGGGACGCGCCTTTTTAGAACCGCGGGACGGCCTTTGTACGTGGTAAGGTACAGTTCCGCCTCCGCACCCTTCCTTATCAGCTCCACGGATATAAAAGGGCGAAGCGATTTAAATGTGGAGGCTGTTGTGGTTGCGTGCGGAGGAGGGAAAAGAAGGCTGTAAAGAAAATAGTGCTTGGGAGGATCCACAGGCTGTTCCAGCTCGCGGAGCTCGAGTTCCCGAAGCACCCGGATAGGTCCAGGAGGTACGTGGAAATAGCGCGGAGGCTGGGAATGAAAAACAAGGTACGCATCCCAAGGAAATGGAAGCGCAGGTTCTGCAAACGTTGTGGCGCGTTCTGGGTACCCGGGAAGAACCTGCTGGTGCGCACGAAGCCCCGTCCCCAGCCGCACGTGGAGTACATCTGCCTCGAGTGCGGGGCACGGCGGCGGGTACCGTACCTACGGGAAAAACTAAAAACAAAGCACTAAAGAAAATGAACCGTAAATAAAAACCGGTAAAGAATACCCAATATTTTTTGTTATAACGGGTACATACCCTAATGTAATGTATGGAAGAGGGGGAAAATTTCCAACTAGCCGACGGCCCTGAAAACGGGGGCAGCACGGCGGAAATCGTTGCAAAGTTTGAACAGTTCTTCCGCGTCATGTACAAAAAAGAGCTCTCGGATTTTACGCTCACCCACCCGAACGCCACGAGCATCGTGGTGGATTTCAGGAAGCTGGAGGCTTTTGACTACAAGCTGGCGGACGCCCTGCTGGACAACCCGAAAATATACCTAGACGCCATGGAGACGGCCCTCTCTAGGGTGGAGGTCGCCGGGCTGGAACCAGGAACCAGGCTGAGGGTAAGGCTCGCCAACATCCCGCCCGACAGGAACCTGCTGGTAAGGGACATAAGGGCGGAGTACATCGGCAAGATCGTGGGGACCGAGGGGCTGGTAAGGCAGATAACGACGGTTATGCCCAAGCTGAAAGTGGCCAGGTGGGCCTGCAGGCACTGCGGAAAGACGTACGACATACTGCAGGAAGGGAGCAAGTTAAAAAGGCCCGTAGTCTGCGTGTGCGGTAAGAAGGACTTCGAACTGCTCGCAGACGAATCAGTCTGGATAGACTTCCAAAAGATCCAGATACAGGAACCCATAGAACATTTGCGGGGCGGCGAACAGGCCCGTTTCATAGACGTACACCTCGAGGGAGACCTCGTGAACAAGGTAAAGCCGGGGGACCGCGTGGACGTCGTGGGGATACTCGAGCTCCTCCAGCAGGACGGCAGGAAAACGGTGTACGGGAAGTACATACAGGCGCTGAACATAGAGCCCGTCCAGAAAGAGTTCGAAGAGCTTGAGCCCACCCCTGAGGAGGTAAAGAAGATAAAGGAGCTAGCCCGGGACCCCGAAATCTATGAAAAGCTCGTGAAATCGATCGCACCCACAATATGGGGGCACGAGAAGATAAAGGAGGCGATAGCCCTCCAGCTCTTCGGCGGGGTGAAGAAGGAGTATTCCGGGGGTACGCACATCCGCGGAAACATCCACGTGCTCCTGCTGGGGGATCCGAGCACCGGTAAGTCGCAGATGCTGAGGTACGCCGCGCGGATCGCCCCGAAAAGCATATACGTCGCGGGCAAGACTGCTTCAGGCGCCGGACTCACTGCATCCGCCGAAAAGGACGAGCTGGGGGAAGGAGGGTGGGTGATAAAGGCGGGGGCCCTTGTCCTCGCGTCTGGGGGCATAGCCGCCGTTGACGAGTTCGAAAAAATCGATGCCAAGGACAGGGCAGCACTCCACGAGGCTATGGAACAGCAGAGCTACGAGTATGACTTCGAAATCCTGCTGGCCAACGGGAAAAAGGTAAAAATAGGCGAGCTGGTGGACAGGCTGATGGAGGTCCACCGGAACAGGGTCGTCAAGGGGAAAGAAACTGAGATACTCCCGGACCCGGGGATAGAGGTGGTGGGGTACAACCTGAAAGACTTCAAGCCGGTGCGGATAAGGGCGGACAGGGTTAGCAGGCACCTGGCGCCGAGGGAAGTCGTGGAGATAGAGTTCAGCAATGGCAGGACGGTAAGGGTTACCCCCGAACACCCGGTAATGCTGTGGCGGAACGGAGGGGTCGTGGAGGTGCAGGCGTCAGACGTCCGCGCGGGGGACCTGGCGCTGGCGGTGAGGAGCTACCCGGTAAATGACGGAGACGTGGACCCGAGGCTCGCCAGGTTCATGGGGTTCCTGCTCCCGGGCGGGCGCATTTACAGGGACGAAAACGGGGCGAACGTGATAGAGTTTGCCACGGAAGATGAAGACACGGCAAGGGAGTTCAGGGCGCTGGTCGAAGAGATGGGGGAGAGCTACGACATAGAAATAAGCGAGGAGCGAAAGAGGGGGCGGGGACTGATTTTCAGGATAGTGTCCGGGGGCCTCTACAACAGGATAACGTGGGAGTTCCACGATGCCTTCCACGGGAACGGGAATGGGCTCGCTGTACCCCAGAGGGTCCCCCAGAAAATACTTGGGGCGAAAAACGGCGCTAAAAAGGAGTTCATCAGCGCATATTACAGGGTAAGGGGAACGGTCTCCGCGCTGCGGGCGGGTTTCACCGTGGAGTCCAGGGAAATGGGGGAAGACCTGCAGGACGTCCTGTACTGCCTCGGAATACATTCCCAGCTGACACGCAAAGGGAATAAGTACTTCGTAGCAGTGCAGGGGGCGGAATCGCTCGAAAAGCTGGCAGAGATCATAAAGAACGACAAAAGGTCTGAAAGGGTTTTGCTGCTGGCACGGAAAGCTAGAAGGGCAGGGGACTACCGCGATCCGATCCCGCAGGACGTTGTAAAGGAAGTCAGAGAAATGGTGGAAGTCATAGAAAAGATAAGCGGAGAGGAAAGCAGAATCAAGTCCAGGCTCAGAAAGGCTGCGGGGGCGAGCAGGGAAGACATCGCAGCCTGCCTGGACTGGGTTGAGGAAAGACTGGGGCTCCTTGAGGACGACTCCCACGTCAGGGAAAAGATCGGAAGAATAAGGGGGGTAATCGAGGGGAACGCACGGTTCCTCACGGTGTGCCGGGTGGAGAAGAAAAGATACGGGGAGAAATGGGTGTACGACGTCACGGTGGAGCCCCACCACCTCTTCGTATCCCACGGGCTTGTTCTACATAACACGGTTTCCGTGGCAAAGGCAGGCATCGTAACCACGTTCAAAGCAGATACAGCCATCCTCGCCGCGGCCAACCCGAAATTCGGGCGGTTCGACCCCTACGAAAACCCCATCCTGCAGATAAACCTTGAGCCTACCCTGCTAAGCCGTTTTGACCTGATATTCATCGTGAAAGAGGTCCTAGACGTTGAAAGGGACAGGAAAATCGCGAGGCACATCCTGCAGACGCACTTGGCGGGCGAAAAGAGGATCGCATACATGAAAGGCGTGGACAGCAGCCTAACGGCGGAAGAGGTGGAAGAAGCGGAAAAACACGTGAAGCCGGAAATCGATATTGACCTGCTCAGGAAATACATCGCATACGCGAGGACCCACGTGTTCCCCCAGCTTACAGAAGAGGCCATGAAGAAGATAGAGGACTTCTACGTCAACCTCCGCCAGCTTGGAAAAAAATCAGGAACCGTTCCCACGACAGCCAGACAGTTAGAAGCGCTGATACGTCTGGCAGAGGCGTCCGCGAGGGTACGGCTCTCAAACCTGGTCACGGAAGAGGACGCGGAAAGGGCGATCCGTCTGGCCCAGGCGTCCATGGAAGAGATACTGAAAGACAAGGAAACAGGGGTGTTCGACTACGACATCATAACCACCGGCGAATCAAAGAGCAAGAGGGAGAAGATGAAGATAGTCCTCAACATAATCAGGACCTACACGGCGGAGCACGACAGCATGCCCGTTGAAGACCTCGTGGAAGAGGCAAAGACGTACGGCATAGAGGAACAGGACGTGTACGACATCATAGAAAAACTGAAAAAGAACGGGGAGATCTACGAACCAAGGCCGGGCGTGCTGCGCCTAGCCGGTTAGGACGACCCTTGCGTCCACGGCGTAAGCGCCGTCCTGGGTGGCGATGACGGGGTTGAGATCCACCTCCTCCAGCTCCGGGTGCTCCGCCATGAATTCAGAAAAGCGGACGAGCAAGCTGGCAACTGCGTCCCTGTCCACGCGGGCACCCCTTGCGCCCCGGAGAATTGCCGCACCCCTGAGCTCGTCCATCATCTCCCTGGCGTCCTCCAAGGAAATGGGGGCCACCCTCGCCACCACGTCTTTATAAACTTCTACAAATATGCCGCCAAGGCCGAAGAGCACCACCGGCCCGAACTGCGGGTCCTTTTTCCCGCCAACAAAGAGCTCAATACCCTTCAACTGTTTCTGGACAAGTATGCTTGAATCAAAACGGTCGAGCAGCCTGTAAAAGTGGTAGAGCAGCTGGTCGTCGTTCTGGACGTTGAGGACAACTGCCCCGGCATCTGTTTTGTGGACGATGTCGTCCCGCACAGCCTTAAGGACTACAGGGTAGTGCTCCCGGGCAAAACGCAGGGCGAGGTCAACGTCGCGGGTGACGTACGTCGGCGGGAAGGGTACGGCGGTGGAGAGCATGGTCTGGGAACTCCAGGGGTCGAGAACCTTACCTGCCAAGGAAAACACCCCCTATAACAAAAAATATGCCTGCCAAGAACAAATACGTGGCGAACGTTTTATCCGCGGAAGAAAAAATAACTGCTGCCAATAACAACGCAATACCAATGAAAGGCAAAACGTATCGGAAAAACAACCCTTTTATTGATCTTCCAGACCAACGGGTCTTTAACAAAGATACCGACGATTCCAAACGAGCGACCGAATCTTCTATATCGTACAGCTTTCGTTCAATTAAGGAAACACGGTCCTCAAGGCGGGAAACCGTGGAAACGTAGCGGTTTATTTCTTTGCGGATAAGCTCCGTGAGGTTCTTTTTCGCCAGTTTCATCTGGATGTCAACAGCTTTGTTAACTTCCAGCTGCAGTTCTTTTTTCATTTCCTCCGCCTGTTCAATAAAAGCATCCTTTGCTATCTCCCTTATCTCGTTGCGTAGCACCCTCAGCATCTCACGTTCGGCAAGGAGTATCAGCCGCCGGGCCTCCTCTTCCGCGATGCCCATTGCGCGTAGCGATTCTACAATTTCGTCAGAGCTGGCGCCCTGGCGGATCATGTTCTTTATAGTTTCAAGAACATCGACCATGATGAGAATAAAAGAATCCAAAATTTAAAAGATGTTGAATGTCTCGGGATCCCACCGCCTCGGGAGCCGGGATGGCTTTGACTTTTAAATCCCATATACCCCTACGCGGGCCGGCTACCCATCCCTGCTCCCGGTAGGGCCTGCTAACCTACCATCCTACCCCCTCCGTCCGCAGTAGGAGAAAAGAGTTGGAATATATAAAGAATATTATTCACCAAGGGTGGTGAAAACCAGGCTCAGAGGAAAAACACGTAGAAAGCAAGGGGGACGAGAAGGGATACGTAGGCAGCAGCACTCCACTCGAGAACCTTCGAGCCGTCAAGGGGGGGCAAAGGGAGCATGTTGAAAAACCCGATAAAGGCGTTCACGTGGAAGATAGAATACAGTATTCTGAATAGAAAATACCCCGGTTGCAAAAGGAGTAAAGCCAGCAGAGCGAACGAAGCGATGACAAAGTTCGCAAGGGGTCCCGCAATGGATATTATCCCGTTGTCCCTCCTGTTGGGCAGCCCCGCCACGTACACGGCCCCGGGGGCAGCAAACACAAAACCGGTGGTGAAAGCGAGCAAGAGCGCAAACACCAACCCTGCGGTCCAGAGGCGGTACTCAGCGTGGTATCCGAGGTGGATTGCAGCATACTTGTGGGCCAGCTCGTGGAAGATGAAAGCGGTGCCCACCACTACGAGGTAAAGGGGGAGGACTGCGAGAGGGTTCGAAGGGTTCGCCACCACAGAGAACGCCACTGAAATGGTCACCCAGGACGCCACCAGATCGACAACCTCGCGGGAGCTAAGCATCAGCTTTTTATGGAGTGTAACGGTATTTAATTAGTTATGGATCAGCGCGCGCAAATATCTGCGGAGCTAATGATCGTCCTCGCGGCGGTGGCGGCGCTGGCACTTTTCCTCATAGACCAGCTCAACACCACCGCAAAGGAAATGGGTGAGACGCTATCCACTACAAGCAACAAAATACAGAGCAAGATCGAAAGCATGGTGGAGTAGAGTGAAGGGGCAGGTAGCCCTGGAAACGCTAATGGTGCTCGCCGCAGTCTCCGGTGTCCTGTTTTTGCTCATGGACAACTACGCGGACCTCTTCGATGTTCTGATGGACGGGCTGGAGAAAAAGAAGGTAGAGTACGCGGCAAGCATAATAAGGGACGCAGGGAGGGGCTGCACAGATTCCACGATCACCGTGGAACTGCCCTACGACGTGGCCATGAGCTGTTCGCCCGCCGCCGAGATAAAAATAGGTGAACACGGGGAAGAGCTGGAAGGGATGAGGTGCAACAACGAAGGGAAAGGGAGGAGGGTGAAGGTAAGCAACTGCGTCGTGGAGATCACCTGAGGCAGACGGGTACGACCGTTATCTGCGTTGCGTGGGCCCTCGGGAGGTAGCGGATCGCCACGCACTCCATACCGGGAAGGTATTCTGGAAAAGGCGGCGCGGCGTTTGCTTCGAGCGATGCTGTAAAACGGTCGTTCAGCTCGATAAAACGTACCAGGGATGCGGTGTTCGGGAGCGGTATGAAGAACTCCAGCAAGAAAACTGTTAAGACTAAAAGCGATAGCAACGCCTCGAATGTTAGCAAAAACCCGCGCATTTAACCACCCACGTACTCGAACACGGTCCCTGTAGGCGTCTCCACCGCCCTGCCGACGATGGGGACCGTTACAGCGCCGTGGGCAAATCCCCCTGAAAAAACACACTTGGAGACTTCCACCCCCTGAAAACCGTGGATGGAAGCAGCGTCGGCAGACATCGCGCACCCGTAAGCGGAAACAGGGACGAGCTCAGGAGGAGAAGATACGACACCCAATGCAGCCAGGAGAAAAGACAGGTAAACAACAATGAACCACCACTCCATTACCCCACCCCGTAACCGGCAGGTATCTTGCCCCTGTACTCACCCATTTCCCAGTAGAGGTCCGTTGCGAGGCGCACGTCAACGCCTTCCGGCAACGCAAGAACCGTGAGCCCACCGCCGGACACATTGACGCCGTTGGCAGCCCACGCGGAGACGAAAGACGCGTAGGACGATTCTGCAACTGCTATACACCCCGAAGGATCGTCAAGGGCTGCACAGTGGTCGCGCACCGTTGATACCAGCAGGTGAAGAGAGTACTCAACGTCGTGGTGGAGGTATGACTGGTAAACTGCGCGCCGATAGTCCAAGAAACTCTTGTTAAGGGTGTTTATCGAAAAGTACTGTGCCGACAGCCCGAGCATAACAAGGATTATCGCCACCGCCAGCGTGAGTGCAAAGACGCCCTGCACAAAAAAATAGTGGGAAGGGTTATAATTACTTTATTTTTACGCGGAAGCCCTCTCCTTCCTTGCGTTCGGGGGCGCGTTTTGGGAGGACTATTTCAAGGATGCCGTTTTTGTAGCTCGCTTCTGCCTTCTCGGGGACAACGGGTTCGGGCAGTGTGATCACCCTGTAGTACGACGTGCTGCCGCGCTCGCGGAGGTAGTAGTTCCTTCCGCGCTCCTCCCTGTCTGCCCTGCTCTCCGCGCGGATGATCACCGTGTCCTCCGTTACCCGCACGTCCAGGTCTTCCTTGTCGATCCCGGGGATGTCAGCCACTATGCGGAACTTATCCCCTTCGTCCACCAGATCTATCAATGGCGCCCTCGTGACCACGGGGCCTGCCGCCCTGCCCCTAGCAAATATATCGCTGAACATCTTGTCGATGTACTCGTGCAGCCGCCTTATTTCGTCAAAAGGATCGTAAGGCACGTTACCACCCCCTTCCGTTCAAAAAGGATGGAAGGAAGGGAAGACCATGCAGGGGCAGGACCTAGATTCTGTCCCACCTCCTGACCATGGCCATCACCTCCCTTCCATCCAATAATATTTTAGCATAGACAAATTTAAAAAAATTTTGACGAAAATTTTTCGTTAGTGATGACGAGAGAAATAACATTGATAAAAAGGGAGCCACCGCTAACCCGCGACGCCAAGGAGGAGCTGCAGTGGATACTGGAAAGTCTAGGCGTGCCAGAACGCTTCGCAGAGGAGTATGCAGAGCTCCTGATAAGGATCGCGAAGAAAAGGGAGGACGAAAAGATAAGCACAAGCAGCCTTGCTGAGGAAAGGGGGGAAAAGAGGACGTCGCTGTCGTACCACATAAACAGGATGGTTGCCATGGGATTGATAACCAGGGAGGGCAGGTACATCTGCCTGAGGGCGTCAAACTTCGAGCGAATGATTGAAGAGATCGAGCGCGACGTTCAGAGGATGTTTGAAGACCTGAAAAAGGTGGCCCGGGAGGTGGATGAGTTACTCGGGCTGCCGAGGAGGTGATGTTATGGTGCAGTTAAAGGTAAAAAGGGCTTACGACCGGGACGTCGGTAGGAAGATTGTTAGGATACCTTCTGTGGTTTTTGACGAGCTGGGCATTTCGCAGGGGGACATCGTGCTCGTTAGAGGGGAGAGGGAGACCGTTGCGAAGGCCCTGAGGCTGGCGCCTGAGGACGAGTTCAGGAACCCAAACATAATAAGGATGGACGGGACCATGAGGCAGAACGCTGGGACGAGCATCGATGAGGTCGTAGA
>DQUH01000038.1 GCA_015662385.1 Methanobacteriota archaeon
GCATCAGGGGTTCAAAGGCTTCGAAGCTGAGCTTCGCCTCTATGTACCCCGTGTACGTCCCCCCTTCTTCGTCGCGCTCTATTTTGGATATCTCCGCGCTAATTATGTGGATCCCCGGTTCTTTTTTCAGCTTGCGTAGCAGCTTTTCCAGCGCCTTTTTAGTCAGGGCTTCGTCAACGGCCTGCGCCTCTATCACGGCGTATACCTGTATTCCCTCCACCGGTTCGAAGTCTTTCGGTTCCAGCGCTTCCCGTATGTTGTCAGCCAGCCGGTACTTCGGGGGGTAGCCCTCTTTCACGACGATCTTCAGCTTTATGAGCTTTTTCAGCGCGTCCAGGACGTCGCGGATGTCTTCTTTTAGCTCCTCGGCGAGCTCCTCAGGTGTTTTTTCACCCTCGTACAGGGCGAGCCCTACCCTCCTCTCGAGGTCTGAGAACATGTTACTACCTTGAGGGGTAGTCTTGAAAAAGGGGTGAGGGCAAGTTTTCTGTATGGCGATTGAGCTGAACGTGGACGCCACAATGGCCATGTCCGCCGTCAGGGAAGCCGTCCACGCCGACCCCGTTTTTCTGCTGGCGGGCATAGGCCTGGTAGCCCTCGCAATATTCCTGGTCTTTTTCCTCAAGCGGGTCATTGTCAACTCCATACTCGGCCTGCTCGCCTTTGCAGTCCTCTGGTTCTTCGGCATCCGGCTCCCCTTCCTCGTCACCCTTGTGGTCACCACAGTCTTCGGGCTGGCGGGGGTGGGCACCATGCTCCTCCTCTACTTCTTCGGGCTGTTGGGTTAGTACCCGCATCCAGTGGTTCTAATATACGTTTAAATCCTTACCCCGTTCTAATAGCATGAAGGTAGTAGTCTGGTTCAACGAGGTCGGTAAAGAGGACATAGCGCTCGTGGGCGGTAAGGGCGCTAACCTCGGCGAGATGGCGCGGGCGGGTTTCCCCGTTCCCCCGGGTTTCATCGTTACCTCCGACGCGTACTTCTATTTCATAGAGCAGACCGGTCTGAAGGAAAAGATAGCCGAGATTCTGAAGGGTCTGGACGTGGACGACACGGAGGACCTGGAGCGCCGGACTGCGGAGATCCGCAGGCTCATAGAGTCCACACCCATGCTCCCCGAGCTCGCCGTGGAGATAAAGAACGCCTACGCCCGCCTTGCAGAACTCGTGGGTTCTTCGGTGTTCCGCGACCCCCCCTTCGTAGCGGTCCGTTCTTCCGCCACCGCTGAAGACCTGCCGGAAGCGTCCTTCGCCGGACAGCAGGCGACCTTCATCTACGTGAAGGGCCCCGACGCCGTCATAGAACACGTCAAAAAGTGCTGGGCGTCCCTGTTCACAGCCCGCGCAACTTACTACAGGGCGAAAAAAGGTTTCGACCACATGAAGGTGGGCCTTGCCGCCGTCGTCCAGAAGATGGTGGACTCCGAGGTCTCCGGCATCATGTTCACTGCCCACCCTGTAACCGGGGAGCAGAAGATCATCATAGAAGCGGGCTGGGGGCAGGGGGAAGCGATAGTTTCGGGCGCTGTAACGCCGGACAGGTACATAGTTGACAAGAACAGCTTCCAGATCCTGGAAAAGAAGGTATCCGAGCAGAAGGTGATGATCGTCCGCGGGCCCGACGGCGGTTCCCGGGAAGTGGAGGTGCCCCCCGAGATGCGGGCGAAGCAGAAACTGCCCGACGACAAGATCGTGGCGCTGGCAAAGATCGGAGTTAAGATCGAGGAGCACTACGGCCACCCGCAGGACATAGAGTGGGCCATGGAGAACGGGAAGCTCTACATACTGCAGTCCAGGAACATCACCACCATCGGGAAGTTCTCGGAGATGCGTTCCGCTGCGGAGGGGACGGACGCCGCCCCCGTCCTCAAGGGCCTGCCTGCGTCCCCGGGCTACGCCTCGGGGACTGTGAAGGTTATCCGGGACATCTCCGAGCTCTCCAAGGTGCAGAAGGGGGACGTGCTGGTCACCACCATGACCACCCCCGATATGGTCCCCGCCATGGAGCGGGCCGCAGCCATAGTCACGGACGAGGGCGGGATGACCTGCCACGCCGCCATCGTGTCCCGCGAGCTCGGGATCCCCGCGGTGGTCGGTACCGAGAAGGCAACGGAGGTCCTGAAGGACGGCGACGTTGTCACCGTTGACGCCTACAAGGGGCTGGTCTACAAAGGCGTGGTGGGAGAGACGGGCAGGGAAGAGAAGAAAGTGGAGGTGGTCCGCCCGTGTCGCGGGCACCACATCACCGCGACCATGGTCAAGGTCAACGTGGCCATGCCCGAGGCTGCCGAAAGGGCTGCCAGAACGGGGGCGGACGGCGTCGGGCTCCTCCGCGCCGAGCACATGATCACAGCCACGGGCAAGCACCCGGCGTGGTTCGTAAGGAACGGCAGGACGGACGAGCTAGTGGAGGCAGTGAAAAAGGGGATACGCACGGTGGCGGAAAAGTTCTACCCGAAGCCCGTCTGGTACAGGACGTTTGACGCGCGGACCGACGAGTTCAGGAACCTGCAGGGCGGCGAGGAAGAGCCAGAAGAGGACAACCCCATGCTGGGCTGGCACGGCATACGCAGGTCCCTGGACCAGCCGGAGATCATAACGGCGGAGTTCAGGGCGATAAAGGAGCTCCGGGAAGAGGGCATCGACAACGTGGGGGTTATGCTCCCCTTCGTCATCCACCCCGACGAGCTGCTCCGCGCGAAGGAACTGGCGATGGAAGTCGGTCTCGTGCCCCACAGGGACGTGGACTTCGGCATCATGGTTGAGACGCCCGCGGCAGCCCTGCGCATAGACGACTTCATCGATGAAGGGATAGACTTCCTCTCCTTCGGCACCAACGACCTCACCCAGCTCACCCTCGGCGTTGACAGGAACAACGCGCTGGTCCAGAAGCACTTTGACGAGATGCACCCCGCGGTCATCGACCTCATATCCTACGTGATAACCACCGCCAGGGAGGCGGGCGTGGAGACGTCCATATGCGGTCAGGCCGGCTCTTACCCCTCAATGGTCCGCAGGCTCGTGCGCCTGGGCATCGACAGCATATCGGCGAACATCGACGCGGTCCAGAAGATACGCGAGGTTGTTTACAGGGAGGAGAGGCGCCTGATGCTGGAGGCTGCCAGGAGGTCCCTCTCCGAATAAACCCCTTTATTCCCCGTGGAGAACATGTTGAACCGCAGGAAGGGGAGGCCCCCCACCGCGAAACGCGTTACTTACAACTATCTTCCCCGGGAGTTCTACGTGGAGGGTGCCGTGGAGTCTGTGGTGCTCGACGTTTTCGAGCTGGAAGCCCTGCGCCTCGTTGACTGTGAAGGGTTAAGCCTGCAGGGCGCCGCGGAGCGCATGGGCACCTCCCGGTCAACCGTGTGGCGTTTACTCCGCAGGGGGAGGAGGAAGCTTGCGGACGCAGTTGTCCACGGTAAGAGGATAGTGTTGAAGGGGCGGTGATCAGTCGGCGTATATGATGAGCCCTTCCGGCACCCTCTCGAGCTTCGTCTTCTTCACGCTCACCAGGTACTTTACCCCCTTGGACGCGGCGGCGTCCACCAGCCTCAGCGTGGCTATCCCGTCCATTATTATGGCGTGGGCCCTGTCGATCTCCTTGAGCTGCTTCCATATCTCCCTCACTGGGACTTCAGCCACCACTTTGTTGTTCTCGTCGAGGATCCTGGCGGTCAGCGAGCCCTTCAGCTCCTCGAAGATCTTCAGGTACTCCTCCGGAACAGGGGGTCTGCTCTTTTCTTCCTCTTTGTTCTCGCCGTTCTTTGACGCTTTCTTTGCCTTTTTCTTGGATTCTTCTCTCTTTGCAGCGGGGATTACGTAGTCTTCCGCGGGGATCTTCCTCCTAAGGCATTTAAGTATCTCTTTCTGCGTTAGCTCCTCCACCTCTTTCCCGTCAGGGGCCTTTGTTACAAAGTCCACATCTGCCTTCTGGAGCATTTCCCTGGTTATGAGGTCTCCACCGCGGTCGCCGTCCACGAAAAGGGTGGTGGTCTTCCTGCGGGAGAGGTCCACTATGGTTTTCGGCACCCTGTTACCGTTTATCGCTATGACGTTCTTTATGCCGTGCTTCAGCAGGTTTATCACGTCTGCCCTCCCCTCCACCACTATGATCTCCTCTGCCTCGTCCACCTCTGGGCCCGCCGGCAGTTTTTCCGGGCCGTAGTGCGTGACCTCGCTTATCCTCAGCTCGCTCTTCACCTTCTCGATTACCTCCTTGGTGTCCGGGATCTCTTCGGACAGCATGCGGTTCAGGAGTTCCTTGGCGCGTTCTACAACGTACCTCCTTTTCACGTCCCTTGTATCTTCTATCCGCTCTACAACGATCTTCGCTTCGTAGGGCCCCACCCTATCCACAGTCTCCAGCGCAGCCCCTATTATCGCGGTCTCCACCATTCCGAGGCCTGAGGGTATTATCACAGTACCCGTTGTCTTTCCGTTCTTGTGCGTGAGCTCCGCCTCTATCCGCCCGATCCTCCCGGTCTTCTGGAGCTCGCGCATCTCCAGTTCGTCCCCGAGCAGGCCTTCGGTCTGGCCAAAGATCGCTCCGATGACGTCCGGTTTGTCCACGAGCCCGTTAACCTCGATGCTTGCACGGATGAGGTATTTTACCGAGTCTATGTATATTTTTCCCATGAGTATCACCCCTCTCTATCTTCTCCACGGTCCGGTGCAGGGTTTCTATGTGGGTGATCCGGAACACCCTCCTCAGCTCAGCCCTCAGCTGCCAGTCCACCCGGATCCCTGCGGAGTACAGGGCGAGCCCTATTCTCACTGCCAGGCGTCTGCCCGCCCTGTCGTAGTCCGTTAGCACCACCGCCCTGCGCACTCCCCTTTCCGCCAGCGCGTCCGCCATGTCCACGATGGAAGGGTATTTATTGAGCATGTCCGTGCGGCGGACCCCGAGCTGCTGCAGGGCTTCCACGTCCTTCTTCCCCTCAACGATAACCATAAAGTCGCTGGATGGATCACTAAGGGCTTCCAGAATCCTTTCAGCTGCAGGGGTGAGCATGACGATGCACCACGTGGTGAGGAGGGTGTACTGCGCCTGGTTGACCGCCTTTCATCTTTTGTCGGGCGGCCACCCTCGGCGCAGCTACAAGTATTCATGGGGTGTTATTTTTAAATGCTGGACCGGTGGCACCAGTTAGTATTTTCTTTCCAAAGGTGTTATTATCCCGTGGGCTACCGCAAAGGTGCGGAGGCGGAAAGGGAGCTCATGCGCATGCTGTGGGAGCGGGGGGTGGCAGTGGTAAGGTCTGCAGGTTCCGGTAGCTCTTACGCCCCCGACGTGGTTGCCGTTGCAAACGGACGTACGGTGGCGTTTGAGTGCAAGGCGTGGAGCAGGGAAATCCTTACTGTTCGCAGGGAGCAGTACGAGAAGATGGTGGAGTGGTCTGTCCGGGCGGGCGCCCCAGTGTATCTCGCCTGGAGGTATCCCCGCGCCGGCTGGTTCTTCGTCCCCCTTGAGTACATGGAGGAGAGGGAAAGGTACTACAGCA
>DQUH01000067.1 GCA_015662385.1 Methanobacteriota archaeon
CGCCTGCGCTCCCTCCTCGAAACTGCAGACATAATCTCCCTCGTGGGGGAGGGGTGCATAGGGCTGGCAGTGGGGATGGGGCTCGCGGAGTGGAGGTTCGTCAAGAGGGTGGAGGGCGTCCCCCACCTGAACATCTACCGTTTCTGACCCCCTCTTTTAAACACCACGCTGCCTATTTTCAATATGCCGAAGAAGAGAGGGGGAGGGGAACCGCAGGAGGTGGACGTCTCCCGCATAAGGAAGCCCAACCCCGAGGAGGAAGAGATGTTCGCGGTGGTGGACCTGAAGGTGGGGGGCCCCCACCTTAAAGTGATATGCGAGGACGGGAAGGAGAGGCTGGCCCGGATCCCCGGCCGCTTCCGCCGCAGGATGTGGATAAAGGTGGGGGACGTGGTCATAGTGAAGCTCTGGCAGTACGAGAAGGACAAGTGCGACGTCGTCCACAAGTACTCCCCCGTAGAGGTGGAGAAGCTCAAGGAAAAGGGGTACCTGAAGGCGCTGGAGCCGTACATGGGGATGGTGTTCTAGCATGTACGACATGCGCAAGGTGGAGGAGCTCATAGCCCGCTGGGAGAACGGGGAGAGAGACGCGGAGATGCGCAAGGTCAGGAACGAGGTCTTCGACGTCCTCACCCTCCGCACCATCTACAAGCTCATGGAGCAGAAGTACATACTCCGGCTGGAGGGCGTCATCTCAACGGGGAAGGAGGCGAACGTCTTCAGGGCGGTGGACCCCTCCGGGGAGTACATAGCCGTGAAGGTCTACAGGGTGGAGACGTCGGAGTTCCGCCACATGTGGAAGTACCTGGAGGGGGACCCCCGCTTCGCCCGCTTCCGGCGCAACAAGAGGTCAGTCATCCGCGTCTGGGCAAAGAAGGAATATAAGAACCTGGAGGCGTGCTTCCGCGCAGGCGCCTCCGTCCCCTACCCCATAGTCTCCAGGGACAACGTGCTGGTGATGGAGTTCGTGGGGGAAGACGGGGAGCCCGCGCCCCGCCTCAAGGACTGCGTCCCTGATGACCCCGACGGCTTCGTGGAGGAGCTCCTGGACTCCCTGGGGAAGATCTACTACGGGGCGGGGATCGTGCACGCCGACCTCTCCGAGTACAACATCCTCGTCCGTGGCGGCTCCCCCGTGGTGATAGACATGGGGCAGGGGGTGCCGTGGGAACACCCCTTCGCCATTGACTTCTTCCGCAGGGATATGGAGCGCCTGAGCGCGGTCCTCTCCGACCTCGGCAGGGAGTACACCGTCGGCGAGCTTGTAAAGGTTTTGGAGGAGAGGGGGAAGAAGGGTGGCGGAAAAGCCTGAAGTGGAGATGCGCGACGTCGTGAAGGTGCCGAAGGACAGGGTGGGCGCGGTAATCGGGAAAAAGGGGAGGACGAGGAAAAAGATAGAGCGCGCCGCCGACGTGGAGCTGCGCGTGGACTCGGAGTCCGGGGAGGTGGAGATCGTCGGCGGTAGCAGCACCCTGCCCGAGAACTTCTACAAGGCGCGCCTGGTGGTGCAGGCGATAGGGAGGGGCTTCGACGACAGGAGCGCCATGGAGCTCTTCGCCGACGACAGGTACATCGAGGTGATAGACCTCACGGACCTGGTGGGGCGCTCCCCCTCTACCCTCCGCCGCCAGAAGGCGAGGCTCATCGGGAGGGGCGGCTCGGCAAGGGAGAAGCTGGAAGCGCTTACGGGCACCAAGATCCGCGTGTACGGCAAGACCGTGGCGATCATAGGGGACGAAGAGGGGATAGCCCTCGCCAAGCGGGCAGTAGAGCGGTTGGTGGGGGACGGGTCGCCCCACAACGTCGTTTTCAGGGAGCTGGAGGCGGACCAGCGCAGGAGGAAACAGCGCCGGCTCCTCAGGGAGCTGGGGTTCAACGTGGACGCCTGAACCCTTATTTAAACCCTTCCCACCAGCTTGTTAGGGAGTGGTGTGATGGCGGGCAAGGACAGTTTCAAGGAGTTCAAGGAGCACTCCGTGGCGGAGTTCTTCAAGAAGAACAGGCAGATGCTCGGCTTCTCCAGCAGGGTGCGCTCCCTGACGACCGCCGTCCACGAGTACGTGTCCAACGCGCTGGACGCCTGCGAGGAGGCGGCGATACTCCCGGAGGTCTCCGTGCAGGTGGACCGGCTGGGCGACGACCACTACCTCCTCCGGGTGAGGGACAACGGGCCCGGCATCCCCCCCGAGATAGTCCCGAAGGTCTTCGGGAAGCTCCTCGCCGGAACGAAGTTCCACCGCATGATCCCCACCCGCGGCCAGCAGGGCATAGGTGCCGCCGGCGTGACCATGTTCGCCCAGATGACCACCGGCAAGCCCGTCCACGTCAGGACCAGCAGGGGCGACGGGGTCATATGGGAGATGGACGTGATGATCGACGTCAAGCGGAACGAGCCCATCGTCAAGAACCGCAGGAGCTACGAGGGGGACTGGAGGGGGACGGAGGTAACAGCCGAGATGAAGGAGGTCACCTACAACCGCTCGAAGTACTCCGCCTATGAGTACGTCCGCAGGACAGCCATCGCCAACCCCCACGCCCAGATAACGCTCACGGAGCCGGACGGCAAGAGGACCGTGTGGTACAGGACTTCCTTCGAGCCCGTCCACATGGCGAAGGAGGGCAAGCCCCACCCCCTGGGCATCACCGTTGACGACCTGATCACCCTCGCCCACCACGTCACCAAGTCCCGGAGGGTGTCCTCCATGCTCAAGAACGAGCTGGAGGCCTTCGGCGACAGGGCTGTGAAAGAGCTGGAAAAGCTTGTGGGCAGGGCAGTCCTTGAAAAGAACCCCGCCGACCTCCAGTGGCACGAGGCGGAGAAGATAGTGGCTGCCCTGAAGCAGATGAAGTTCCGCTCGCCCTCCACCGACGTCCTCGTGTCCATCGGTGCCGAACAGATAAAGAAATCGCTCCGCGCGAACCTCAAGCCCCGCTACGTGGCCACCGTCACGAGGAAGCCGAAGGTCTACTCGGGGGGCATCCCCTTCCTCGTGGAAGTGGGCGTTGCCATGGACGGGGAGGTGAAGGGGTTCGAGCTGGTCAGGTACGCCAACAGGGCGCCCCTCCTCTTCGAGCAGGGGGCCTGCGCCATCACGCAGGCCGTCCAGTCCGTTGACTGGAAGCGCTACGGCATCTCCTCCCTCGAGGAGTCCAACACGGTCATATTCGTCAACGTGGTGTCCACCCACATCCCCTACGTCTCCGCCGGCAAGCAGGCCATCGCCGACGTCCCCGAGGTGGTCTCCGAGATACGGCACGCGCTGATGGAGGCGGGCAGGCGCATCAAGGAGTACACCTCGAAAGTCTCCCAGCTGAAGGAGCTCCTCGCCAAGAAAAGGATCCTCGACCACTACCTCCCCGAGCTCTCCACGGCCCTCGCCAGGATCCTTGACAAGAACCCGGAGGAGGTCCGCGCGGTCCTGTCCCAGGCTCTTGAAGAGCGGTACCGCCGGCTGCGCGAGCTGGAAGAGAAGATAGGTGCGGGTGCTGAAGGATGAAGGCTGACGACCTGTACAGCAGGCTTAAGAAGACCGATGAGGCGATACTCAAGAGGCTCAGGGAGTGGGCGGAGAGGATACTGGAGGCTGCGCGCACCGAGAAGAAGGTGTACATGGACGTCCCCGTGAGGACGTTCTCCAACGTCTACTTCGACGAGGAGCGGAGGATAATCCAGATGGGGGACAGGGTGGCCCGCCGCGAGTTCCTGAACGTGGGCCACGCTAAAAAGTTCCTCCAGACGTCCCTCGTTGCCGCCACGCTCAAGGACCTCATCACGGAGGGCATAACGACCTCGCTCCGTGATGTTTACTACCGGATAAAACACACGATCCCCGGGACCACGGAGAACACAGTGGACGAGCAGAAGGAGTCCGACAAGGCCATAGAGGACCTCGAAACGATCCTCGGCTTCGTCAGGGAACAGATGCACGTCTTTTCCAAAGGGGGAAAGGGGCGGCTCGCGGGGCCCATTCAGATAAGGGAGATAGTCCCGGACCCCGACGGCGGCCCGCCCCGCATAGTGGAGACGGACGGGGAGAACGTGGGCATGGGCGGCTGGGCCATCCCCCCGATAGCCGAGCCGGAGCGCGTGGAGATAGAAAAAGTAGAGGCGGAGTTCGTCCTCGTGATCGAGAAGGACGCGGTGTGGACCCGCTTCCACGAAGACCGTTTCTGGAACAAGCACAACTGCATCATAGTTACCGGGAGCGGCCAGCCGGACCGCGCGACGCGCAGGCTCGTCCACCGCCTCCACTACGAGTTCAAGCTCCCCGTCTACGTGATGACCGACGCGGACCCGTGGGGGTGGTACATATACTCCGTCTATAAACAGGGCTCCATAAACCTTTCCTACCTCTCCCCGGCCCTCGCGACGCCCGACTCCCGCTTCCTCGGGCTCACCATCAGCGACTACTACGACTTCAAGTTCACGAAGGAGATCAAGCTCGTGCTCAAGGACCAGGACCGCAAGCGACTGAAAGAGATGAGGAGGTACCCCTGGTTCAAGCACAAAGAATGGCACAGGGAGTTCGACCTAATGGAGAAGGAGGGCTTCAAGATGGAGATAGAGGCCGGTTCTTCCAAGTACTTCCGCTTCATAACCAAGGAGTACACCCCCGCAAAGCTGGAGGCGAAGGCGTTCCTGCCTTAGCCTCTGCAATTTTTTTACGGATGTTTTAAAATACCTCCCACACAGCATATTACCATGGGCCATTTCCAGAGCGCCTCGGACCTAGTGCGGGCGGTGAACGCCTACCTAGACGGCCTGGAAGGGAAGCCGCCGGAGGACAGTGCCGACGCCCGGCGGAGGGTGAGGGAACTGCTGCGTTTCAGGGAAGAAATGTCCGCCTTCCGCTTCCAGAACCCCCGCTTTGCAGTGCTGGAGCTAATGAAGGTGCTACACGACGCCATGCGGGGTATGGACAGAGAAGACGCCCGGGAGATCCTCCCCGAGCTGAAGGCACTGCGCTACGCCTACGAGCTCAGGAGGATGACCTACGACCGGGCGCGGGCAGCCTACGTAGCCAACCGTGCAGCCCTCCGCATACACGAGACGGGGCTTTTCAAGGACCTCCTGCCGTACCTCCCTTACGGCGGGGAGTACCTCGCAGCCCTCGAGGGGTACGGGGGGACGGTGCTTGCAGTCTACAGGGACGTGCTCGAGGAGCTGGGCGTGCGCGGGGAGAGGGTGGAGCTGGACGTTGAAGGGAACGTCACGCCGAAGCGGGCTGAAAAGGGAATATTCGGCGACAGGGTGTCCACGGAGGTGCTCGTCTCGACGCTCCTGAGGAAGGCCCTCCACCGCGTCTGGGAGGACGTGCTGAGGGAGGAGCGGGACGTCGTGCCCAACTACGACAGGGTGCTCCGTTACGAGCAGATCGTCCGCAGGTACAACGTGGAGAGCATAGCGAGCCGCCCCGAGAAGCTCTGGGAGCTCCTCCAGGCCCTCGAAGAGGCGGGGTTCATCGTGGACGGGGACGTGGACCCCGAGGTGATCGAAGGGCTCAGGCGGAGGCGGGCGTTTCGTTTTTCCAGGGTCAGGGAAGCGCTAATGGGGGAACTGCGCGACTTCCTTTTCAGGTACTACCTCCTTACCCCGGAGAGGCTGCGCCGTAACAAGCCCCTCTTCCCCGGGCTCCCAGTCACCCCCGAACCGGTGGTGCAGTTCCTCGGGGGCGACGCGGACATCGTGCGCGAGAAGGTATTCCTCGAAGGCGTCCTCCAGCTGCCCTCGGCCCACCTGGGCGCTGCCCTCCTCCACATCCGCAGGGGCGTCGACCTGCCCCAGCTGTCGGAAACCTACGGCGTTCCCCTTGAGGACCTGCGGAAGGCTGTGGATGCCGTCCGTGCCGTCCTCTCCGGCAACAGGCGGGTGAAACGCTTCGTCGAGTTCCTGCGGAGGGGTCCCGGTGGACCTTGAGGGGTACCCCCCAGACGCGGAGGAGGTGTACGTCCCCCGGCGCCTCTCAGCAAACCTGGCAGCAGTCCTTTTGGGGCGCTTCCCGAAGCTGAAACGGATCCTCGTCCCCCGGAGCGTCTACAGGATCATCTCTCCGAAGGTGCTGGACGCGCTGAAGGGGGTGGGCGTGGAGGTAATCCCCACGGGGCGCCCCCGGGGCCGCCCCCCCAAGTACTCCGAATCGGTTATTAACGAGATATGCTCTAGATATACCCGTGGTGAGAGTGCTTCGGAGATTGCCCGCGATCTTGGTATTCCTGAGCGCAGTGTTTACTACATTCTCTCCCGGCGCGGCCTTGCCGGAAGGTAGCGTCTTCTGCATCCACCGCCCCCCGGCCACCGTGCTGGAGATCTACCTGCGGGCAGGTACGGATCCTGCACGGCTGTACGGTTTCGTGCACCACCTCGGCGCCTACGTCTGCACCGACCCGGTGCCCTACGGGGCCCTTGCCGGCGGGGTGCAGCTCCGCCTCCTCCGTGCGGGCGCCACCACGAGCGAGTTCTGGCCCGCGGACGCAGCCCTCTACGACCTTAACAGCGTGCAGGTCACGCGCATAGCGTATGTGGTCCCCGACAGCAACCAGCTGTTCGTAGTGTACACCGCAAGCGGGGCCGGCAGCGTGGTGGTGGACGAGAACATCCCCAAGTCCGTTGCCAGTACCCACTTCCCCATCCGCGGCGATGTCGCCTTTTTGGAGCTGGACCCCGTCCTGCGGATCTACCTGCGGGCGGAAAACGGAAAAATTGACGTCCGCCACTACTCC
>DQUH01000010.1 GCA_015662385.1 Methanobacteriota archaeon
CCCGAACCGCCTGCCCTCCTGTATCTCCTTTCCGAGGAGGCCCCTCATCTTTGGGATCCGGGCCGCGAAGACCTTCTCACCCCGTTCTATCGCGTTGCGGATGAACCTGGCGGCGCTGTTTTTGAACAAATGGGTGATGTCAACGGCTGGCTGGCGGAAGTCCTCTTCCTGCACCCCCCGTTTTTGCATCTCTTCCTTTATTTCCAGAAGTCCCAGCTGCCTGCGCACCTCGTTCTTCACGTACTCCGGTATCAGGTCAAGCTCCTGGGCGCCCTTTATCTCGACGCGTGCCCCACCACGGACGGAGACGTTCAGGTCCTGCCGTATCGTCCCTATACTCCTTTTCACCTTCCCTGTGGCGCGCAGCAGGATCCCTATCCTCTCTGCAGCGGCTCTTACTTCTTCGGGTGTGTGCATGTCTGGACCTGTTGCGATCTCGATGAGGGGGATGCCCAGGCGGTCCACGCGGTACGTTATCACGTCCTTGCCCCTCTCCACCGGGCGGGCGGAGTCTTCTTCCAGGCAGATGGTATTTATGCGGATCTTTGAAAGCTTTCCGTCGATCCAGCCGTCCGTTGCCAAAAGCATGGTTCTCTGGAAGCCGGAGGTGTTGGATCCGTCGATAACGATCTTGCGCATCACCTGTGCGGCGTCAACGGGCCTCGCGTGGACGAGCTCGGCGAAGGTGAGCGCTATGTCTATCGCCTCGTCGTTGGGCGGGTGCGGGGGCTCCTCGTCTATTTCTACTAGGCAGGTGGTGTCGGAATAGGCTTGGTACACGTATTTTATTCCTTTCTTGAATTCGGCGAGCGCTGCAGGGTCAAAACTGCCCATCTCCGAAGCCACCGGGCGCTGGTACCTCTCAACTATCACGTCGGGCTCGTCGTCCCTCAAAACGGAGGGGCAGGGGCAGAAGAGCTTGTGGGTGTCAAGCTGCTGGTGGATCTCGATACCGCATTTAAGCCCCACCAAGTAGTAGTCCATGTTTTTCACGAAGTATTCCGCCTTTTCCTTGAGCTCTTCAAGGGTGCCGTTGTTTTCCACCACCACGTCGGCAATTTTTCTTATTTCTTCAAGGCCGATTTTCCTGTCCACGTCGTCCCTTTCTTTCGTTGCCCCCCTTGCCCTACGCACATCCTCTTCGGCGTCCACCCACACCGCGACGTGCTCCCTCACGTTCTCCTTCACGAACGCCACTTCTGCGGGGTGGCGGGGCCCCACGAGAACCAGGGTCTCCACGCCGTGCTCCTCCGCCAGGGCTAGGGCGTACCGCGTCAGGTAGTCCGCCCCGTGCTCTTGGCGCAGCCTGTTCCCGATTTCCCCCAGTTTTTCTTTCGGGACGTCCTTTCCAGCAATCGCCCGTATCAGATCGGAATACACCACCTTCTTTCCAGGCAGGAACGCCGCAAAGCTGTCTTTCCCAGCCCGGGGGTAACCAGCCACTATAATCACTTTCACGGCAATCACCAAAACGCCTTTGGGCTTGAACGGGGGGTTATCTCGCCGGCGTAGTTTGTTAGCATAATTTCCTCCGCTTTCTTCCTATCTTTTGTGTGGCCCAGCGCCCACATAAGCTTTACGAGGGCCGTTTCTGGCAGCATGTCTTGTAGATACACTGCCCCTGCTTTCCTCATCTTTATAGCCGTGGAGTAGACGTGGGGGTGCACCCTGCCGAAAAGGGTCTGCGACGTTATCCCCACGAACACACCGCTCTCTACAGCCTCGGAAATGCAGGGTATGAGATCCTGACGGACGTGGCCCAGCCCGGTTCCTTCTATTATTACCCCGTCGTGCCCCAGGAGTATTTTCTCGAACACGCTCTTTTTTAGCCCGGGGAATGCCTTGAGCAGGAATACGTCGGGGTTCACCTTGGTATCTACCTTAAGTCTCCCTTTTCCCCTCTTCCTGAACCCGTCCCGCCAGATGTCCGCTTTTCTCTCAACCACCCTGCCGCCCCTCGCGAGCACGAATGACCTCCCCACCGGCGTGTCCCCTACCGTTTTAAACGTGTCCCTCCTGCTCGTGTGCATCTTCCTTACCCTCGTACCGGGGTGGATGGTGCAGTACCTGTCGTCCATGCTTTCGTGCATTACAACGAAAGTGCCTGCCAGGTCCGTGTTCACCGCCACGTTTATGGCGTTTAGGAGGTTGAGGGCGGCGTCGGAGGAGGGTCTGTCTGAAGATCTCTGCGCACCCACGAGGACCACTGGAACGGGGAGGTCCTGGAGCGCGAAGGAGAGGAATGCGGCGGTGTAGTGCATAGTATCAGTTCCGTGGGTGATGACTACGCCGTCCGCCCCCCCGCGCACCTCCTCCGCCACGCACTCCGCTATCTCCACCCAGTGCTCCGGCACCATGTCCTCGGAGAAAATGTTGGACGCCTGCCGCAAGCGCAGGTTTGCAAGGTCCCTTATCTCCGGAAAGGAGAGTATGAAGTCCTCCACGGTAAACTCCGCAACAACGCCCCCGGTCCTGTAGTCCACACGGGACGCGATGGTTCCCCCCGTTGCCACCAGTGCGGCTGTGGGGAGCTCCGGGTTTTCCTCCACCCTTACGGGTACCGAGTACTTCTTCGGGGGCTCGCCCTTCCCAACTACGCGGACCTCCGTGCCGGGGGTTATCCTTACGCCGATGTTGTAGCCGTTTTCCAGTTTGACCAGCAGCACGTCGGCGGGGATTTCCTCCGTTTTTGGGAGGACCGTCCCCCCGTACTTCACCCCATCTTTAAAAATTTCTACAACATCGCCTGGTTCAGCAACCATCAATATGATGGGAGTAGC
>DQUH01000059.1 GCA_015662385.1 Methanobacteriota archaeon
ACACCGACAAAACTCTTGCCAGCTGTTCTTCTATGTCTGCGAGCTCCCGGAGCGTAGCTGGGTCACTGCTTGCATTGTTTTCCAAAGACGACTGCAATTCTTCCAAGCGCCGGCATATTTGCTCAAGTTCAGCTACGACATCATATTTTTTTACAAGCTCAATAACGCCTGTCAGCTCAGCACACACTGTAGAAAGTGTGTCTTTTACTGCTAGATAGTCTTTAGCAATATCGGAATCCCTACGTTTTCTAAGCTCCCGCAGGCTCCGGCGTAGTTTATTCTGAACTTCCAGAAGCTCATTTTCTATAGCTTTATGTAGCTGTACAAGCAAGGCATTTGTCCCTTTAACATCTCCTTCCGTTTCCAACAGTTGTTCGTCTAACATCTTAATTTTTGATAGTAATTCAGCAACACGCCCCGAATGCGCTTTCAGAAGAGCTGTGTCCACACTTACGAGGTCGACGAAAACAGCCAACCTTTCTGAAATATCCGCAAGTTCTTTTCTTGCCGAACTAACGGTAAACGGCGTTACACTACCCTCCAACATTTTTTCGATTTTGTTTACTCGCCATTCAAGGTACTGTAAATAATCGCCGAAAAGCAACTGTCTCTTCTTTTCTTCTTCAGATATTTCAGAAAGCATATTTGAAAGAGTTAACAACATAGACCGAATAGATTCCTGCAACCTCCTTATACGTTTTTCTTCCCCGTTTTTGGCAAGAGCTTGTATCTGAAGAACCGATTCAAGGAGGCTTTCCGCACGTCCAGCCAGTTTGCTTAGGGCAGCTTTTTTCCCGTCTAAATTACCCGTAACAGCTTCATAAAACACATCTACCGTTAGAGACAGGTTTTCTACTTCTTTTTCAACAACATCGAGCCGGCGCTTCGTGTTCAGGGGCTCATTTCCCGCATATTCTTCTAAAGCTTTTTTTATTTCCGCCAGTTCCTTTCGCAGAGCACATATTTCTGATAAAAGCTCTCCTGACCCGTCAACCCGCGACAACGCCTGAAAAGAATTAATTTTTTCGGTAAGATTATCAATACGCTCGCAGAGTGTCAATGATGTCTTTTCCAACTCTCTTCTCAATTCTTCGAAAGCTTTTTCCAAAACAACGGCGTCTTGTGCACTACCTTCGGCGGTGCGCGCTAGACGCTCTATAAGCATATCAATCTTTCGCAACAGCATCTTGTTTTCTTCACTTTTATTGCCGTCGTTTTCGATAGATGCGTAGAAGTCCTCCAGCTCTGATCTCAAACTATTGGGATTGAGCAGCTTCTTCTTTTTTTTAATAATTGATCTTCCCACAAACAATTAAGAGGCTCCAAACATATAAAGCTGACCAATACCTCAAACTACTCCGTAGTAGTTACATAGAGCTCGAAGAGGTCTTCAGGGGGGACGTCCATGGGGCGGCGGGGGTCGTCGATGCCGAGGCTCGAGAGCTTCTTCCTTTTGTACCTGAAGATCCGTTTCAGGAAGTCGTAGTAGCCACGGACATCGGAATACTCCTTTACTTTTTCCGCGACGAAGCCCCCCATACTGCCCTTTGGATGCGGGTAAAATGCATCGGAAGGGAGGCGGTATGCGTCCTCCACCTTGTAAAAGCTCTGGAGGAGGGCGGACAGCGCCGAGTACTCCTTCCACCCCGGCTCCGCCGTCAGGTCCACGATTACGCTTTCCCTGGCCACACCGTATATCCTCTTAAAGCCCAGAAGGACGCCCCTGGCCACGATGTCCCGCACCCTTTCCGGCGGAGCCTCTACGAAAAGGTTCTCGCCTGAAGGAAACTGGGAAGGGGGGACATCTGGGACGGACACGTGGGGGTACTCCGAGGCAAGGGCTTTTCGCATGGGGCCTTCGTCCACCGCTACCCCGCCAACGTGGCGGAATATGAAGCCGGGAAAAGCGTGGGGGAAGACGGCGTCTCCATACTCCGCAAAGTCCTGGATGAACTCTTCGTCCACCAGCACCTCCTTGCAGATGAGGGAAGGGGGTATGCGGTACTTAACCATGAGCTTTCGAAAGTGCGGGACGAGCAGCACGGGATCACCTACCAGCGGGGCGGACAAAGAGGTAGTACTTGCACGGTTCCGTGAGCTCTTTAACTATCCTGGACACTATGAGCTTCACAGGGTCTCCGAGCAGGGGTACGCGCTGTTTTATGTCCTCAAAGCTCTTGAAAGGCTCCTTTTCCCTCTCGTCAAGGATGTGAAAAAGGTGCTTCTTGCCGATACCGGGGAGGAGCTCCAAGGTGTGCAGGCGGATCGTCAGGGGGCGGGCCTCGTTGAAGAAACGCACGTACTCCTCTTCCCGCTCCAGTACTATTCTACGAACCGCCTCGTCGAGGTTGGACTTCGCCAGAGAAGTGAGTTCGTCGTAGTGGATCCTTCCCTTAACGGTCTTGACCTTGGGGCGCTCGCCCCTGCCGACAAAAACCTTTTCGAAGATCTCCATATCCGCGCCCGGCTTTGGGATTACCTCCAGGAGCGTATAGTACCGAGTACCTATGACCTGGGCGATGGGGGTACCCTTCGGGTCCGTGGGTTTCCCCATTGGAAGATAGTCTAGCACTACTGCATAGTCTTCTTTCATTCTCTCCCCTACTCCCGCAGTGCTTCAAGGATCTTCTCATAGAGATCCTCTGTGACGCCCTCTTCTTTAGCAAGGACCGTGTAGAGGTCGATCATATCTTCAGGCCACACGTTCACTATCTTCACCGCCAGTTCCTCTGAGAGGCCCAGCTCCACCAGTTTCTGGACAGCCTCCCTAGCGGTGGGAGCATCGACGCGGGCTACGCGCTTCACGTACTCCAGAGTGGCCTTCTGTTCGTAGGTCTGCTCCCCCTCCAGCGAGCGTACAATCTCCCCTGCCTCGGGCACGGTCACGGGCCGGGAAGAGATGATCTCCTTTCCGATCATTTACGCCACCCGCTTCAGGTGTATCGGGAGGCTTACAAGGGTCTTTTCGGCGTTGCCGTCCCGGATAAGCACCTTGTAGCCCTCGCCCTGTCTGCCCACCACGACTCCAACACGGCCGTTGAAGCGCGGGTGCGGCCGCCCGTCCTGAACACTAGGGTGTATGTCCACCACCACGCGCTCGCCTATGCTGAAGCTCTGGAGCATCCTGGAAACAGTCACAGGGGGGGTTTTGCTCCTCCACTTCCTAAGCTTATGGCGGGTTTTCCTGTGAAGGCCGGAAGTCTTCCGCACCATGGCAATCCCTTAAAAGATCCTAATGGGAAGGTATTAAATAGATACCCATGGGCTTCGGGATGACGTACGAGCTCGCGGTGGTTCTGTTCGTCGTGGTGTTCGGGCTCCTGTTCACCGTGCTGAAGTGGACCTTCCTGTACAAGCCCTTCCTTGAGCTGACGCTCTTTCTCGGGGTCGTAATGCTGGCGCTGGGGTGGGGAAAGAGGAGCTACGACACATTCTTCACGGGGATACTCTTCGTGGTGGTGGCCCTCGCAATGCTCTCCGCCATGCCCGGCATCGTACCCGTGGCGCCGGGGGGGCTGCAGAAAACTGTGCTGGACGTTACCTGGCCCGTCACGGGGCTGCTCAGCGTGTTCTACGCGTTCGGGCCCATAGCCCTGGGGATAGGGGTGCTCTTGATCGCGTGGGTCCTTTCCCGGATAAAGTGAAAGTGTGGCCGGCCCTCCGAGCGGGGGTTCATGGCGTCAGCTTACGCACCGACCCTCCGCCCCGCGGCTCTAACAGCCGGCCGTAATAATGGGGGAACAGTTTTATAATAGGGTTAGGGATGCACACCGCAGAAGCGGACACCCATTCACTTTCTTAACAACAGGCTGAAAAACGACGGGGCAGTTCTGAAGATATGCTGTCGTGGGGCGACGTCAGGAGGTGCTTCGGGATAGATACAGAACAGGAGCCCGTGATAAGGGAGAAGTGCGGGAAGAGGATCGTTTTCTGGTTCAGGAGCGACGGGAACGGGGCTGTCGCTGACATGGTGACCGTTATAAAGGGCAAGGGGGTGCCCGTAGAAATCGTGTGGGACGAGGGGGAGGGACTGGTG
>DQUH01000046.1 GCA_015662385.1 Methanobacteriota archaeon
CCTTTTCGGGATGGAAGTGGAAATCTACATGGGCAGGATAGACATGGAGAGGCAGAGGATGAACGTCTTCAGGATGGAACTGTTGGGGGCAAAGGTACGCCCCGTTGACAGCGGTTCAAAAACCCTAAAAGACGCGGTGGACGAAGCCCTCAAGGCGTGGGTTGAGAACATCAAGGACACCCATTACCTCCTTGGGTCCGTTGTGGGCCCCCACCCGTACCCCATAATAGTCAGGGACTTCCAGTCGGTCATAGGGAAGGAGGCAAAGGAACAGATACTCGAGGCGGAGGGCACCCTGCCCGACGCGATAGTGGCGTGTGTTGGGGGCGGTAGCAACGCCATGGGCATATTCTACAACTTCATTGGGGACAGGGACGTGAGGCTCATCGGCGTCGAAGCTGCAGGCGAAGGACTGGAGACGAAAAAGCACGCTGCGACACTGTCCGCCGGCAAGAAGGGAGTAATCCACGGAATGTACACGTACTACCTGCAGGACGAGAACGGGGAAGTCGCCACCACCCACAGCATCGCCCCGGGGCTGAACTACCCAGGGGTGGGGCCGGAGATCGCGTGGCTGAAAGAAACGGGGAGGGCAGAGTTCGCAGCGGTGACGGACAGGGAAGCGCTGAAAGCATTCGTTGAACTCTCCAAAACTGAAGGAATAATACCCGCGCTGGAGTCTTCGCACGCCCTGGCCTACGCCATGGAGCTGGCAAAAGATATGGACAGGGACGAAATAATAGTGGTAAACATCTCCGGTAGGGGGGACAAAGACTTAGAAACGGTGATGAAAGCCCTCTCCGGTTCGGGCATCCGCTTGTGAGTCCGGCGGCCCCCGCCTCCCTCCTTTTTTGTTCTGCCGGAAGGGGGACGTGGTCCCCTTGGTGGTGCTTAGGAAAATCAGGGTGAGAAAGAAAAGGAAGGGCTTACTGGGCCTGCTGAGAACGGCAAAAATCAAGGCGTACGCACCGTCCACAAATACGCAGGTAGCTGAGATCGCGGGGTACATAACGGGCGTCTGCGGAGAAAAAGCGTGCGCGTTCCACACCCACCACCACAGAGGCGAGAAGCTGTACGTGCTGATGGGCAGGGAAAAAGGGTACGACGAAGTCGCATACGACGCCTTCATAGGGGTGCTCGGGGGGATCCTCAGCAGGAAGTACGGCATAGACGGTTTGGACAGGACATACTGCAGGATCCTCTCCAGAACTGGACAGAAAACAGGAGAAGTTCATTACTCGCCGGAACCCGTGGGGGTGGTGTTCAAAGGCTTCTGCCCCTCAAAGCACAGGACCGTTACCAAGGGGATCGCCGTACAGCTCCCGAGCTTCGACGAACTTACGGAAAGACTCGGCAAGAAGGTAAACACCGCCCTGCTGAAAGAGGTCCTATCACGGCTACCGGAAGCATCCAAAAGCGAAAGGGAAAAAATAGCGCGGACCATAGAAATAGCGGAGAGCATCGCCAAAGAACTGGCAAAAACGTACGGCAACCCAGACAAGGTCCCCCACATAGGCATCATGAAGATCGAGCATCCGGACATAGCACTGTCTGCCCTCGCCTACCTGAACGTGATGCACCCCCTAGGGGTCATCGGCGACCACATCCTCCAGCTCAAAGAACTCCACCCCGACCACGTGCACCCCGAGAAGATATACGGGGCCGAATGGTACCGGTTCCTGAAGAAGAAGGCGGCGGAACCTATGGCTGGGCAAGGGGGCAGACCTGAACCGTGAAAGGTACTATGCCCGCCGCCGGCCAGTACGCCGTCCTGCGCAGGACCACGGCATACTCCCCTTCAGGACCGATGCACAAATCCCCACAGCAGACGCGGCCGGTAAAACCCTTGGAACGGGCAAAAGAATAAGCAGTGGGGAGGCGGGAGCAGTCAACGAGGCCGTAAACAAGCACGCCGGACCTCGTCTCAGCAACGCCGTCACGGGTGTGGAGGAAGAGGTCCGAGTAACGGACAGCCTTGGAAAGGCAGACCAGGTACCTCGCTTCAGACCAGTAAATTTTGGAAAAGAGGGTAACGGCGTAGATGCCGATCCCGAGCACAGTCGCAAGCACTAGGGATGCAAAAATCACGTCCATGCTCGCAGACGCCAAACCCCCACACCTGCGCAGGAGCGGAACGGTAAAAACTGTTGTTGGAAGTATTAAGATGTTTTTAACCACTGGCGGTGAAAAATAAAGTTTTAAAATACTGGCAACGTAAGGGTAAACAATGACGTCTGTGCGGACAGCCCTCAAGAAGTGGTTGTGTTCTTACCGCTATCTAGTTATTGCTTAAAATGGGCTGTCCGCACGGTTGTGGCGCTTCTTCTTTCAAAACCGTGCGGAAACGGAGAGGGTGCAGGCCGGCGGGGCTCCGCGCCCCGCCTAAATGCTTATAACGTACAAGACAGGCAAGAACTGCGAAACCCTGTGGAAACCCTTAAAACAACGTCCCGACGTGTATGTGCAGTATGGGAGAAGCGGTTGCGACAACAGGGACGCACATAATCGTGGAAGCGGCGGGGTGCTCAAGGGAAACCCTCACGGATCCAAAGAAAATAGAGCAGATATTCATGGAGGCTGCAAAACTTGCCAACATGACCGTGAAAGCATCCTACTTTTTCCGGTTCAGCCCAACGGGGGTATCCGGGGCGGTTATAGTGGCGGAGTCACACATCTCCATCCACACCTGGCCGGAGGAGGGGTACGCGGCGATAGACGTATATACCTGCGGAGAATCAGACCCGGAGCGCGCCGTTGACTACATACTCCGAAAGATCGGGGCGAAGCACGCACACATCTCCGAGATAAAGAGGGGGATTCCCGAAGAAGACGGGACGTTTACCCACACGATCCTGACGTGGGAAGAGGTGCCTGGAAAGTAAGCAAGGGTTATTAATAAGTAGGAAGTTATGGGTACATGCCGGTCATTAAAAAGCTGGCCAGCTGTTTCAAGAGCAGGCTGGGAGAGAAGCGCATAAGCAACCTCCGGAAAGCCATGGAGACGGCCTACGAGAACACAATGGTAAAACTGGCACAGATGGGCAGGAAAGCCCGCTGGGACAGGGACGCAGCAGAGGTGTCAGTCCGGATGAGGGTGGACAGGCTGACGGTGCAGAGACTCCTCCTGCACATGAGCAGGGAAATGCCTTTAGAAGAGGCGAGGCGGCGCCTGGTGGAGCTATCTAGAACGAAAGTAGACAAAAAAGTCCTCAGGAACGTGGCAGACATCATGCTCAAGGAACTGAAAGCAGGGGTGGACTCCAAAATCGTCCACGACGCGGCGATGAGTGCCGTCCAGCACGTAAAAGAAAACCCCGAGCTCGCAGAAAAGCTGAAGGATATATACGTGGCGCACAGGAACAGGATATTCCTGGAGAAGTACGCTGCGCCGCCCGTCTGATGGTGTATGCAACCCGGAGGTGTCCTGCCTTGAAAATGGTGTTCCTTCACAGCGACTGGGTTGAGTTCGAGCCCGTAAAGAAGGCCGTGCGCACCGCGGATGACGTTGAAAAGGAAAAGAAGAGGATCGAAAACGCGCTGGTGGTCCTGACCAGCGTTGAAAAGGGCGACGAAAGCGTTGTTGGGGAGGCGGTGGAAGAGATCGAAGACGTCGCCGTGAAGGTGGGGGAGAAGAGAATAGTCATATACCCGTGGGCGCACCTCTCTTCCGACCTGGAAAAGCCGGAAAAAGCGCTGAAAATACTGGAAGAAATGGAGGAAGCCCTCCGCAACAAAGGGTATGAAGTGTATAGAGCGCCCTTCGGCTGGTACAAGAGGTTTTCCATATCTGTAAAGGGGCACCCGCTCTCGGAGCTCTCGAGGGAGGTTAAAAAAGGTAGAAAAGATGCTGAAGATACAGGGGGGAGCCACTACCGCATAGTGGGCCAATACATCGTGCTGCCCGACGGCAAGATAGACGACATAAAGGACAGGTACAAAGAAAGGTTCCCCGGCGTGAAGGCAGTGGTCAAGGACGAGCTCGGCGGGGAGTTCAGCGCAGAACCCCCGGCCCACGTGGAACTGATGAAACGCCTCGGGATCGCAGAGAGGGAACCGGTGGCAGACGCCGGGTGCCTGAGGTGGCTGCCCAACGGCGCTTTCATGTTCGAGCTGGTACGCAGGCGGGCGTGGGACGAGGTGGTCGGAAAGCTCGACTACGTTTACCCTGTTATCAGCCCGACAATCATAGACAAGGCAGACAAAGGCGTGAGGTGGCTCGTGGACCACTTCCCAGAACGCCACTACAAAGTGCTCCCGGGGGGCAGAGTACCGAAGGAAAAGGATCTTTTCCTGAAAACGTCCGGGGACTACGGGATATTCTCCCTGCACAGGGACACCACCTACTCGTACAAGGACCTCCCCGTTTGCTTCGCGGAGCTGGAGACCGATTACAGGTACGAACAACGCGGGGAACTCCGCGGGATGCACAGGATACGCGAGTTCCACATGCAGAACATGCACACCCTCTGCAGGGACATCGAGGAGGGCTGGAGGGTTTTCGAGGAGATGTGGAAGGGCATAGCCAACGTGTTCGAAGACATGGGGTTCGGAGCGGACGTCCTCGTGCTGTACAGCGAGAGGGACATATGGGAGCGGAAAAAAGAGGACGTGGTGCGCTGGGCGAAGGAGTACGGCAAGCCGGTGGTTGTCTTCATAGTCGAGGCCGAGGGCGTGTACATGGCGGCGTGGATAGACATCGTAGTCGTGGACTCGAAGGGCAGGCCGATAGAAACGGGTACCGCACAGCTGGATACCCGGAGCGCCGGGCCGTGGGGGATGTACTACGCGGACGAAAGGGGCCAGAAAAGGGAAGC
>DQUH01000031.1 GCA_015662385.1 Methanobacteriota archaeon
GCGAGTTTCACGAGGAGGTTTGGAAAAAGGTAGCCAATATTAAATAGAAGGTAAAGGATTATACAATAGTGAAGGGCGCATACAAGGCTTTGGGTGCTGCGTTTGTAATCATCGTGCTGCTATACATATATTCCAGCATAGCGGAGCAATGGGCAGCCATGGAGAGCGACCTGCGGCTCGCCCTTACAATGATATTCTTTGTGTGGATACTCAACTGGGCCAGAAAAAACTTGGGGAGCCCACGGCTGGCAATCGTTTATGCGCTGGTTATCGCGTACATTATATTCTACAAGCACCCCCAGGTTGTATGGTGGATAGTGGGGCTTTTCGTACTGTCAATCATAGGCCCTAAGTTTTTCGGGAAGCTGGGCACAGGGGGGCCCGGAAAAGATCCGTGGCTAGATACGTTAAAAGGATCGAAACCCACCGTCTACATGGCGATGCCCCCGGCCATGCCGGGGTACCCGTATATCGTATATCCCATAAACCAGCCCCCACAACAGGGCAAGGGTGATGACAACAAACGCTGAGGTGAAAACATGGAACCAGTAGTAATAATTTTCCTGTACTTCCTGGCAATATACGGGATAAGCGAAGGGCAGTGGCTCTTGGTGGGAACGGCAGCGCTCATAACATTTTTCTCTGCAAGGGATTTTGCATTTACATTTGTCCTGAGCCTGCTTGTAATATGGATATCAAAGCTTTTCATACACGAGACTGCGACGTGGGGAGCTGTTGCTCTAGCGATAGCTACCCTGGCAATGATGCTGGGAGGTTTGCTCGGGGAGAAAAAGAAAAAGGACGATGAAATCCCGCCGGAGCTCATCCCGTACCTTATAGCAATGTATGGCAGGGGAGTGAAGTAATGGAAAAGGCAGTCGTCATACTCATCGCTTTGGTGGTGGGGCTGACAGTCCTTGGCTACCCGTGGCTCGCAGTCATACTTGCTTTCGGAGGGGCGCTGGCGATTGCTGCGATGCCTGCGACCCGCAGTACACCCGACCGGCCCCCCGAACGTAAATGGGAAGACGTTCCAGTGCCGGAAGCAGGGGAATATCCTGGATGGGACTTCTGGGTCAAGCACGTTGAAAAAGCGACGGAAACAGCAATGGACGCGCTCCGTCTCGGAACGGGCATACAGTACCTTTCAGATGAGATTGGAGACTTCTGGAAAAAGAAAGTATGGGATGCGGACGTACCTATAATGTGGGTCATGACGCCGTGGGGCCCAATGTCCGTGAATAAAAAGGCAAACCTTGCCGTTTTATACCAGCTCATAACCGAAGCGTACGCCGTCCAGGCTAGGATTGCGAACGCAAAAGACCCGGAAGAAGTCAAAGAACTGCAGAAAAAACTGTTAGAAATACGCAAAAGAATTGAAAACGCATATCTCGGGAAATACGAAGCAAATAAAGACAAAATAGAATAATTACCTCTTCTTGCTCTTTTCGTATAGGTCCAACAAGATTGAACGGTCGGTGTCCAGAATTTCTCTCAACAGCTTCTGGATTGCTGAAAAAAACGTTTTAACATCCCGGATGTCTTCTTTCAATTCGCGGAGCATTTCCTTAATTTCTGCGATATCGTCTTTCAGACTGTCTGAAGAAAGCGTCTTGTGTAGCGCGTCGACTTTCGTATGTATCTCGTCAAGCTTTTCCACAGGTACTGATTCTTCCTCTATTATCGGTGGCGTAGCTATAGATGCTGAAAACTCCTCCTTGGGCGGAGGCGACGCTGCTGGCTCCTCTTTCTGCGGTTCCGACTGCTCAGGCTCAGGCGGTGAAGACGCGGGGACCACAGATGTGCTTGAGGTGTGTTGCTCATCAGCGAAAAGGTCGTCTGAAGAGGAAGCGGGCGATTGTGTTACGGGGGGAGAAGCAACAGGTTCCTTCGGAGCGCGTGCAGAACTTTCCGCGGAGCCGGACCCCACTAAAGAATTTATTACTTCCGCAGGTACCCCCATATCTTCGAGCGTTTCCCTTATCTCGTCGTCACTCAGGCCCTGCGAGCGCATTTCCTCAATAATCCGCGCAATATCCTCCTGTGATGGCATGTTATAAAGATGATTCTCCCCTTTTAATAACGATGGATATTCTGCGGCTACCATACGGGCCATGGAAACCATTACTGAGTGGTAAATACGAAGGCTACGAAGTTACCATTTATCAAAACCCGGATCACGACTTGTTCTCAGTACTTGTGGATACAGATGAGGACGGCAACCCAAAAGGGTTAGTTGTTATAATGTACAAGATATTCCTTGTTGACGGACCTGTTGTCGACATAATGAAAGGGCTGAAAACCCGCACCATCGCCATAACGAAAAAGAGGGAAGGCGATATATACCAGTTTCTGCTGCTGGAGGGCGGCCCAAAATACATTGGACTTTCACGGGAAGAACTAGCCGAGACGCTGTCTAGACTTGGAAATCTCCTACATAAAGACTCAACACTGCTGAGAAATGTTGCCAAAACGTTAGGAATTGGAATAACTGCCCTGCGAGACGTGCCAAAGAGCATCGCGGCGCTGGTGCTTGCAGAACCGGCAGTAATCCCGAACCTCGTTGGCTGCGTATATGGCCCTGCAATGTTCGAGTTTGCAAAACCTTTGCCCCTGGGCAGAGGGAGAGACGGGGATATAATAAAGGAGTCCATAGTTGAATTCGGCAGGACGGTAATATTCGGAGAGCACAGCGTTGCGCGTAAAATCTTTTTCCGCATACTCATAGAAAACACACTGCTTTCAGGAATTCCTGCAATAATTATTACAAAAAACTCAAAGAAATATGAAAAAATGAACGAGCCTGGGGACCACGAGGTCTTGAGCTATGGTATATCCCCCGTGGGTTTTCCCAGGAGGATATGGTCGCTGGGCGAGAATTATTTCATAGACTTGAACTTTGTAGACCACGCTGCCCTAGCAGAAACCATAGGGGTATCCACATCGCAGAAAGCGTTCCTCGCAATATCCGAAGAAATAAAAGCCAAAAGAGGGAGTATAATAACGCTCAGGGACATACTCCTTCTAAAAAAGCAGGAAAAGTTCCACAACGTAAGGGCAAAAAGGATAACGGAAGAGGTAATGACAGAGCGGCCGAAGGACTTTGGCCAAAACAACGTAGCAGGGCTTTTAACAGTGGGGGACGTGGGAAGTGCAACGGTGCTGTCCGTGGAAGACGATATGTGGACCAAAGCAGCAGCACAGTCGCTCCTCGCAAAACTATTACAGTACGTATCCAAAAGGGGAAAGAGCAAAAAACTGCGTGCTGTGGTCTTTATAGAAGACGCGGACAGGATAACCCCCCGCGTGAAGTCCAGCGTAACGCAGTCCATAGTCGATACAATAGCTGAGCTCAAGGACTACGGCGTTGGGTTCGTCGTAGAGGCGCCGGACGAGGCAAGCGTGCACAAAACCATTGTAGAGCTCTCTGAAACGATTGTCAGAACCGTTAACGACGACGAAGTGGGGGTGCGGTTGCTCACAAAAAGGCCCTACCGCGTCAAACTCCGCCCCCTTGCATCGAATCTCATCGTATGATTCCCATCTCTCTAAGTTTCTTCTCTACGAGCTCCCCCACTTGCTTATAAGTAACAAATTCGAGGGGGTTTATTGTTTCGACTATATATTTAAGTTCTGCAACGTCGTCGCTAGTTAGGGTTCTGTGTAACTGCTGTTTTATGTACTCCACATCCTCTTGCACCCGCATAAGGTCTTCCCGTATATGCAGGATCTGATCTTGAAGTTCAAGGATTTTTGATTCGTCCAC
>DQUH01000053.1 GCA_015662385.1 Methanobacteriota archaeon
AGGACGTCAACTTCCTCTTCAGTAACAAAAACTGGCACCAGGCGCCTCTCACGAACAGTCATCCGCCTATACGCTTCTAAAATGGCTTTTCCAAATTCAGTAATACGTCCCCCCGTTTCTTGAAGACCGGAAGCCACTAAGGATGCCAGTTCGATGCCTTTTTCAAGGGCGTCAGCTTCCTCAACACCTACGGATATGTGGACTCCCACGGTTTTTGCGGACGTTATTGCGACTTTCACCTGTTCCGCTGCAGGCGTCAGGACGTATACGGACCTGCCGTTGGTGGGGGGAGAGATGCGGAGCAGACGCATCGCTTGTAGCGACGAGATGGTCGTCTTCCCGTAACCGGCAGCGTCTGTGAAAGTGATCAGGTCATCATAGTACCCGACAAACGGGACATTGAAAAGGAAGGACACAGTATCATTTGTTAGGACAAGCGTTGGGCGGGCGGACTTGTATGCCTCAAAAATCTTGCGGGCGCGGTCGAGCAATTCTCCATCCTCGGCAAGACCGCGGATCTCCAGATATCTCACCCATTCGCGGGGGATATACCCCGTTTCATAGTAGTATTCGAGCGCTGTTAGCGCAGCGGAGTCAACAACGACTTCGGGGATTTCATCCACACTAACGTTTGAGAAAGCGTCGAGAATAATTTTACCGGCATCGGTTAACGTTATACGGCCTTGGGAAACTGTTATGAGTCCGCCCATCTGCAGTTCAGGAATTAGCCGCCGCGTGTCCAGTGGCAGTCCCGCCACTTCGCGTTCGGCAAGGCCTTCGCCGATGGCGCGCAACACTTCTACATGTTTCTTTCCGATGAACACCGCCATACCCCCTCAACAAAAACAACTAAAAACAGTTGAAAGCCAGAGCTTATAAATGGAGATGCTAGTCTTCCCTGTATTCTTCCGTTAGCACCCTGCGGATCTCCTTGGCGCGTTTTTGGCCGATACCTTCCACCGTTGCAAGTTCACGCTCGGACGCCGTGAAGACCCGCTCCACAGTTCCAAAATGTTTCAATAACTGTTTTGCCAGCTTCGGACCCACAAAGGGCAGAGATTCCACGATAAAACGCTGCATTTCCGGGAGCGAAAGGACGCGCTTCTCCCCCCTCAGCCTCGGCTCCCTATTGAGGTCCAACTGCTCCCTGCGGGCAAGGGCGCGGATGTACGCGGCGGTCTCCTTTTCATCCCGTGTGAATACGACGGGTATTCCGTAATCAACGATTAGAGACGCGATAGCGCCACGGATGGCGTTGGGGTGGACGTTGCGAACGGAGTACAGATCCACACCCTCCACTATCACCACGGGCCTCAAAAAATGGGAGGATATCTTTGCCGCCTGCTCAAACAGGCGGCCGTCAACGATGGACTGCACAAAATCGGGGGCGCTTTTCCTCTCGATGACGACGCGGTCCGATACTATGTAATCGCCAACGGGTAGCTCCTTTATACTTAAACGCACGTCCCCGTAATCCCGTAATGCCTTTACAACACCGGACGCCCGCTCGCGGTGGTCGACGAAAACTGATGCTACTGGTTTTTTGCGCTCTACCCGGACAAAATCGGTTATCGTTTTCTGGCCCCTGCTCCCCACGATCTCAAAGGTCTTTTTTAGCCGTTTCAGGGTCTCTATCATCTTCCGTTCCCTTGCCCGCGCCGCCCAGTAGTACGCCTCATCCCTCGTACCCTTTGCCACGAGTATGTACACGTTGCCCGTTCCGAACCGCCCAGTCCTGCCCCTGCGCTGGATGTACCTCACCTCTGAAGGCACCGGCTCGTAATACACCACGAGATCCACAGATGGGATGTCCAGGCCTTCCTCTGCCACGGAAGTGGCAACGAGGACGTTGTACTTTCCGGCTCTAAAGTCTTCGATGATTTTTTGCTGCTCCCTTTGCGATAGGCCCTTGTCCCCCTCTTTTGTCGCCTGGCCGACGAAACGCACCGCCGATATCCCCTCCACCTTGTTGAGCTCTTCAACTATGCGGTTCGCAGTGTCCCGATACTGGACAAAAACAATGGCCTTTGCGCTGCGATGCTCCTGAAAAAAGCGCTGTAAAATCTCCCTGAGCCGCTCAAGTTTCGGGTGCTCGTAGCCCTTGAGGAATAAAGCCCTCACTTCTTGTGCTGCGTGCTTTACCGCGGGGTCTATCAGCAAGCTCTTTACGGACTTCGGGGCGCGGGGCTGCAGGGAACGGAGCTCCAACCGTTCAAAATACTTGTGGAGTGCAGTGATTCCCTGAGATTCGAGCAGCTCGAGGGCGTGGGCAAGCTTTAACACTTCTGCTACGCGCTGAAGGGCTTCGTACAGCTCTTCCTTTTCTGGATTTTCCCCCACGTACTGTTGGATTTTAGTCTGGAGCGCTATGTAGTCCTTAATTGAATATTCCCGGAGGTCCGCGGAAGATATCACCCCGATTTCTTTCAGCCGGCGTAACCGCATCCGTATTGCATTCTCGATAAGTCGCTTTATCTCTGCAAATTTCTCCGGGAGGGGGACGTGCACCCAGCGGGTACGGATGTCCTTTACGTACGGTTTAACGTCGGGATCGTCAGGGGTTTTTATTTCAACGTGCTTTATGAAGAGGTTGCTACACACCTCTTGAATCCTTTCTTCAGAACCGCCGGGAGACGCCGTAAGCGCAAGTACAAGGGGGCTCTTAGCCGACCGCACGTATTCTTTTGCTATAAACACGTATGGGTAGTCTCCAACAGCCCTGTGCGCCTCGTCGAACACTGTTAAAACCACATTTTCCAAAGAAATGCGCCCGGCGAGTAAATCACTCTCTATCGTTTGGGGAGTGGCACATATAATCCTCCCCCCTGCCCACACCTTTTCCCTTTTTTTAGGGGGCACAGTACCAGTCAGAACCACCACAGCCTCTTCAGGAACGTTCATGATGCGGCGGAGCGTCTCTGCGTGCTGCACCGCCAGCGGTTTAGTGGGTGCCAGCAGGAGCACCTTGCCGTCAGGGTATTGTCTGAGCCGCTCCGCTGCAACAAGGGCTGCTACAATTGTTTTTCCAAGGGCGGTTGGCGCTACGACCAGCGTGTTCCCCTTTTCGAGCACGCTTGCGGTGATAAGTTGCTGGTAAAGGCGGGCCTCCACCGTACCCTTTTTTATGAGCGGGTGGTCTACGTATTCAACACCTTCTGCTGGGGGCATCATTTATACTCTACAGGGAAAGTGATTAATAGTCAAACTCGTTCACCGCTGGAGGAGAATCTCCCAATTCTCGATCTAAGGGCGCGCGGAACGAAAGGTATTTATATATGGTAAATCCATAGTAGAGTGCGGAGGTGGACAAGATGGGCGAAATACAGCTGGCGCCTGTGGACAGGCTTATTAGGAAAGCGGGAGCAGAGCGGGTTTCTGAAGGAGCCAAAAAAGCCCTCGCTGCAATACTTGAAGACCTTGCAAAGCAGATTACCGAGGCAGCAGTTCAGTACGCGCGCCACGCGAAAAGAAAAACCATCACTGCTGACGATATCAAACTCGCAGCCAAGGCTCTGCTCGGGTAGTTGCTCCCTAATTTCTTTCTTTTTCAAGTTTCTCTACAACAGTATTAATCTGTCTAGCGGTTGTGCATCGTATCCCATGCCCCGCAGAACGGTGGCGAGCCTGTGGGCGTTACGCCCGTATGTTATGACTGCCTTTGGTTCCACAGCGTCCACGTAACGGATCGTCTGTACGAAGTCCGCGTGGGAAGAAAGGCGGAACCCGTTTTTTGCCCACCCGGAACAGGACCTCGATGCAACTTTTCGACCCAGTTCCAGTTCGAGCGCAGACACGATCTTTGAAAAATTGGGGGGTAGCACGAAAACGGAGGGTTCTGTAGCCCGTTCTCTCCAGCCTTCGGACCCGATAAGTACGTCGGACAGGCCGAGAAGTGCGTTTACCTGGTGGGTTCTAAAAGGTACAAAAGGTGTTATCCCCATGGAGTTGAGGAACGCCGTCAGCTCCTGGGACTTGCCCACAGCATAACCGTAGAGCACCACGTGGTTGCTGGCGTCAAGGTTCGCGCGTATCCACCGCCTCATGGATTCGTAGGTAACCAAACGCTCCGGAAACCGGTGGTGGGGGGCACCAAACGTCGTCTCAAGGATCAGGACGTCCACGTCTTCAGGTATGTCCGCCCCTGCTTCGATAACGTCCCTTTCCATCTTGAAATCCCCGGTAACCACGGCGCGGACGCCGTTGTCAACCACCACCTGTACAGAGCCGGGAATATGGCCAGCGGGAATAAGACTTATCTCAGTACCCCCTACCGTTAGGACCTCACCTTCCCGGATGTACGTAGATGAATACCCGCCAACGGTTTTCAGTATTTCGTGGCTGCCCGGACTCGTTATGACCTGCGTTGACTTTGCTGCACCTATGTGGTCAGTGTGGGCATGGGTTACGAAATGCGTCGCACCGTGTACAGGCCCGGGGGCGTCAACTGCTACCCTTGCGCCACCCACATCGAGCAGCACGCCGTTTCCTAACGGGCGGATAAGCACGGAAGAATTTACTGCACAGGCTATTTAAATGCCGTCCAGGTGTGGGAGCATTTTTATTTGTTCCAAACTATTTTGAGTTGTGGCGGTAAGAAGGATAGGTATAACCGACATGCCCCCTGTTCCTGAAGGCATAAACAGCCCGGATGTCATTGCAACATTCCTGGCGCAGTCCTTGGACCTGATACCTAAAAGGGGGAAGCCGGACGTTGTCATTAAGCTACTGCAGATATTTACAGGGATTGCCGGGAAGAGAGAAGATACAATTGCGGTAGGGGGTAAACAGATTAAGATAAAGAACGGCGCCATAAAGGTGGACGACCTCTACCATTGGCTAAAAAGCGATGGGATTGCCCTTGGGCTCTCCCAGCTTTACTCCACTTACCTCTCACGGCTCATAAATTCTGGGCTGGTGGTAAAGAAAAAGGGCTCCATGTACGGGCTCCGGGCGGACGGACTGGAAAGAACCCTCGCAGAAGTAGAGCGGGATGTAGTATCCCTTCTGTCCAAGATACGGGACCACGCTGCGCGCCTGGACAAGAGCGTTAAGAGAGAATAGCAGCCTATACGCCCACCGCCGAAAGAACCTCCGCCAAAATTTCCTCTTCATAAACCACCACATCTTCAGCATAGTAAAATACTACTTTTGCGCCGCTCTTCAGGAGTTCAAGCAGTATCGGACCAGCAATCGCTGCTTCTTCTTTCTTAGGGAAAAACA
>DQUH01000027.1 GCA_015662385.1 Methanobacteriota archaeon
CTCCCTGGTAAAGCCTGACCTCATCGATTATTCCATAGATGCCGTTCCCGAAAACCTCTACTTCCCTCCCTATGAGTTCGCCACCGGCGGCAGCCATATCTACCGCAGTACCTAGCTCTATGCGCGTTTTGGCTCTTGCTTTGTGTTCGTTGTACTTTTTCACGTGGGCCTGCATGCCTTTCAACATTGCGTAGTTCGGCTTCTGCCCGAAAACTTTCCGGTACAGAAAGCGCCGGGGGCAGATGTAGAAATCAGCGAGGTCCGTGGCGGTGATGGCTCTGGGCGGTTTTCCTTTGCGGGGCGTCACGAAGTAAACGACCATCTAGGAGTTTTTGCTTATCAGCACTAAAAATGCTTTGCGGAGGAGTTCCTTTCCCCTGACGTTGGGGGGTGTTGCCCCCACCAGAGACACCGGTTCATCCTCTCCCCGGGCGTCGCGGGTGGGGGCTCAGTCTTCCGGCTCAAAAATTTCTTCGATGCTTTTCTTGAAAAACCTTGCTATTTTAAACGCCAGGCGTAGGGACGGGTCGTACCTGCCCTTTTCAATTGCTATTATTGTCTGGCGGGTTACGCCCACCGCTTCTGCCAGCTCTTCCTGTGTTATCCCTCGCTGGTTTCTCAGTTCCCTGATCCTGTTTTTCAACGGACATCCCTCCAGTTCAACACGAGGTACACCAAGACCCATATTACACTTGGAATTGCCATTCCGAACAGCGCCACGCTCGCTCCCTTGTAGCCCAGCAGGTACGCGTACGTCCCGCCTATGAACCCTGTGAAGGAAGACAGGCGTATTGCAGTCAGTGCCGCTTCCTTTGATCTGTCAACGGCCCTCTCGTCAGCTGCTTGCACCGGTCCGAATGCCGCCTTTATGATTGCAACAGCCACCGTTGCAGCGACGAACACGGCGGTGAGCATCAGCGGGTCCTTTTTCTCCACGGCATACTCTATGAGCAGGCCTCCGACCACCACCACGCTCAACAACAGCCCGAGTTTCAAGAGCTTCGCATCCATGTTGACCACCGTATGTAAAGTGTATTTAACGTTAATAAAACTTTACGTTGCCGGCCGGGGGTGCGAATTTGTTATTATTTTTCTAGCATTTTCTTGCCGGGATGATGAACGGTATGGGCCTCCCTGATGGGGGGTGATGAAAAGCCGCCAAGCTGACCACTGCAAAATTCGTAGATCCCCTGAGTGTTTGTTCGATGATTGACGAAAAACAGTACCGTTTAAATATGTTCTACGCATTTTTTTCCGATGAACTGGCGGGCGTACGTGGTGAATTTCTGGGGTTCCATATTGAAAAGGAAGTTCAACATGCTCGCGGTAACGATTTTTGTTGCCACGTATTTCGGTCTGGTGCCGGGGCCCCAAGCAGTGATTGGCCTGCTGGCGTTCCTTCTGGCGTACTCCAGCATTTACTATTACAACGATTTGCTCGATTACAGCGCCGACGTTAAGCGCCGTTTTATGCCTTCCGATAAGCTGTTGTACCACGGCCACGCGTCTAAAAGGGATTATATTCACCTGCTCGCGTGGACATCCGTCCTGGGCACTGCGCTCTGCTTTTTAGTGTCCCCGCTCTTGGGAATAATAACTGTATTGGCCGTGCTGCTCAACCACCTGCGTACGGTTGTCAAAAACCTGTTCGTCCGTGAGCTGATCCTTGGAGCCGTGGAACTGCTTAACTTTGAGGCGTTTTGGGTTGCCCTGTTCGGGGATCTGATTCCGGGAATGGCTTTGCCCATATTCGTTACCTACTCCGCCGCGTATTCCCTTTTCCACGCGTTTTACAAGCTGCGTACGAAACCCCTTCTCTGGGCGTTCCGCCAGTGGTGGGTGTGGGCCCTTGCAATGCTTGCCGTGGTGGGGGCTGCGTTCAGCATCCCCCTCGCAGCGTCCAGTGTTGTGCACCTTCTTGGTCTGTTGCTGGTGACCGTTATCTACGTTGTGGTGGTGGGCGTTAACGCTGCGAGGTACCGGGACGGCGTCGAGCGGGGAATGGAGAGGATCGTCAAGTACCACAACATCGCGGTGGTCGTGGGCGCGTCCCTTCTGGTGCTGATCGGTGCGGCCATCGTCTACGCCAACCTCCCCACAACCCCCCTTCCCTTTAACCCGCCGAGGGAGATGACGGCGTTTCTCTCTGAGATCGACCAGTACCAGAGAACGATAGTATCCTTTATGCTGTGAAGGGTGGGTACATGGACTGGAAGGCGTTACTAGGGTCTCTGGTCCTGCCGAAACTAGTGCTTAAGGTGCAGATGCTGGCGTTTGTTCTGTTCGTCGCGGCGCTTCTCGGGCACGCTCCGGACTGGTCAGGCGTTTTGGGATTCCTGTTCTTTTTCGTAACGTACCTGTCCACGTATTTTTACAACGACCTCGTGGACGTGAATGACGACAAGAAAAAGGCGGTGTACCCGGCAAAGCTCCTTGCCCGCGGCTGGGCTACCCAGGAGGAGTACCTTTTCATCGCTGTGAACCTTTTCGCGGCGGGTACCCTTATAACCGCTTTGTACAATCCCCTCCTTGGCATCGTAACGTTCCTTGCAGTATTCCTTAATAACGTCCGTTCCCACGTCCGCGGCGTCCTTCTCCGCCAGCTGCTCCTCGTAATCGTAGAATACCTGAACTTCGTGGCGATTTGGGTGTCCTTTTACGGTAGGTTTCCGGAGATGCTGGCGTCTGCGGTCCTGCTGGAGTACTGCTTCCTTTACACCCTCGGCCATCTGGTGTATAAGATCCGGAAACCCCTGAGGTCTGTGCTGATGCGCCCGGACTGCGGTGTTTTTGCCGCTCTATCCGTGATCTTGGCTGTACCGACGCTTTACGTACTCTTCCGCCACTGGGCGGGGCCTGTGTTCGGGGTCGGCGGCGCGTTGTTGTATATCCTGCCCCAGCAGTTGCGGGTGCGCAGGGGGGACCTGAACGACCAGGCTTTTGTTGACAGGATCTTCTGGCAGCACAGCGCCCTCATGGGCATCACCGGGCTGTGGTACCTTGCAGGGGCTTTAATCATTTTGTTATGAAAAAGCAGTTATGCAGCTGGAGGAGCTGTACAGACGCCTCCTCCGGTTTTATGGACCTCAGAACTGGTGGCCGGCGGATACGCCCTTCGAGGTAGTGGTTGGGGCAATACTCACCCAGAACACCGCGTGGAAAAACGTCGAGAAGGCCATCGCCAACCTTAAGCGTGAGGGGGTCCTGGATCCGGAAACAATGCTGCGGATGTCTGACGATGCCCTCCGTGAGCTCATCCGCCCCGCCGGTTTTTACAACCAGAAAACCCGGCGGCTGAAGGCTGTCTGCAGGTTGATAGTGGACAGCGGTGGCGTGGAGGAGCTGTTCAAGCTCCCCGTGGACGTGCTGCGCGGCACCCTTTTATCCGTTAAAGGGATCGGGCCGGAAACCGCCGATGCGATCATCCTCTACGCCGCCGGCAAGCCCACTTTTGTCATTGACAGGTACACCCACCGCCTGTTCGTCCGCCTCGGGCTCTGGAGGGGTGGTTACAATTACGAGGGTATAAAAGCGTTTGTTGAGGGCCAGCTGGAGCCTAGTGTGGATACCTACAGGGAGTTCCACGCGCTGATCGATGAGCACGCCAAGCGCACCTGCCGCAAAACCCCTCTCTGCATTTCGTGCCCCTTGACGGATTTGTGCCCCAAGCACGGGGTTTGCTAAGGGTTTAGCTCTCCCGCCCGAGGGCTTTCAGGAGGTAGTCCGCAAACACGTCTTCCGGCACCGCACCTTCCCATTCCGTTAGTTTTTCCCCTGTAGCCGGGTCCAGCACCACAGTTTTCGGTACGGCGGATACCCGGTACTTTTCCGCCAGCTCCGTCCATTCCGCCGCTTCCACCATCTCGGAAGTGATGTTTTCGTTTACGTAGGCGAAACGGTGTGCCGTGATTACCGCGGGGGGGCAGTAGGGACAGCTGGGCGTAACGAACACCATCACGTGTAGCGGTTTCCCGATCCTTGCGAGTTTTTTTGCAGCGGACGCGCTGATCTCAACGCCACCCCTCGCGATGGACACTATGCTGTCCAAGAACGCCGGGAACTCGTGGCCGGACGGGATCCCCCTGTACCGTATGTTCGGTTTTTCTTCAAAGAGCATTACCGGGCCGCCGTCTACCCCGTATTTTTCCGCTTCCTCACTTTCCGCATCGAGTACTTCGTACACCACGTTGTTGTTGACGGAGTGTATGTCTGCGAGGAGCTCTTCGATTATGTTGCAGTACTTGCACCGCGGGGAATCATCCTTGAAAAAAAGGATTTTCACCGTTTTTTTAACGGGTTCCAGGATTTTTCCCACAGCTTCTTTATCCTTTTCGCTCAGGACCATTGTTTTCACCTTTTCCAAACTGGGGGTGTTGTTCTTTTAAGCCGCCCTTGTCCGCAGCACCCCAGAAAAGACCGCAGTGGCAACGCCCATCCCTCCTTATTTCCTCTTTATGCCAGTAGCACGGGCAGATCTTTTTGGTGTCTGCCCCGGGGGTGCCAGAGAGCGGTCTGCAGGGACAGTACCGGTAGCCGTAGGTTTTTTGATTGTTGGCGAGGCCGGAGATTATCCTGTCCAGTTCCACGGGGTCGGGGTTGAGTGCGTAGCCCTGCGTCCGCGCGTACAGCCGCGCGAAACGCAAAATTTCTTCATAGACTGGGTCCTTCTCAAGGAACACCTCCCTGTATTTGCGCACGATGTCGCTGTCTTCGATCACGGTTACGCCCAGGGGCTCCAGCTTCTCTCTGGCGTACCCGCTTCTGGTTCCCTGGTGCATCCAGAAAACTTTCGGGATTTTTCCGTTCTCCACGATCTTGTCCACGATTGCAGGGATTTCGTCGGACGGCTGGAGCACGTAAAGGATTTCCAGATACCTGTCCGGCACCTCGGCGACGTCCCTGTACGTGGGCACCCCCTTCGTTTCACCCCCTCC
>DQUH01000022.1 GCA_015662385.1 Methanobacteriota archaeon
AAAGGGGATAGAAAACAATAAATACCATGGCGAGCCTCATACCCAGCAGCTTATACATGTCTTTTGTGTGCTTTACCATCTCATCATCGCTTACAGACTCCGGATCGTTTTTCAGTTTCAGAGTGAACTCACGTAGCGCCTTGTTCCGCTCATCTAAGCGAAAAACACGGTCAAAGGCAAAGACCACGAAAGAGTATATGAAAGCAGCTAAGGTGACCACTAACCAGTCCTGCATTTCCTTATCACCTCTACCAGCTCCCTGGCAGCATCATCAAGGCCCCCTTGGCGGTTGTGGATAATGTACACGGTACCGTTCGTCAGGTAAGCGTACAGTACCGCGGCAGATCTGTTCAGGTCCTGGTGCGTCCATATATCTTCCTCTATACCGCCGCCACGTTTGCGCAAATCTGCATCCCTTTGGCGCCTGATACGGATGTCCCCGGGGTCCGCCTCTATAAGAACCCACGCCACCGCGGGTATGTGCCTGATCACGTACTCGGGGAAACCGGGGTAAAACCCCGTGGGCGTGGCGATCATAAAATGCGTGTCCACCACCACGGGTTTTTCCACATCGCGGTAGTCTATCTCCCGGATCCGTTCGGCCACGGCGCGGTGGAGCTGCCGGTAGTCGTGGATCGACAGGCACCTCCTCATATCGTCGCGGTGCTCAACCCCGTAAAACTGCTTGGCAAGTTCGAAGAAGAGGTCGCCGTAGTTCACGTAATCAAAGTCCAAGTATTCCCTTGCTTTACGGATGACAGACGTCTTTCCAGAGCCCGGCACTCCGCCCACAACAACGATCATCCCAACACCTTCTCAAGCTGGGGGTGTTGCTCCAGCAGGCGCTCGCGCATCAGTATTTCATAGTAGCGGTAAACCACGCTCACCGCGAGTAATATACCCATTCCGCTGGCAAGCGCCCCGAACACATCGGTAAACGCTGCAAGGAAACCAACGAGGGCGGAGCCAAGGACGGCAACCGCCGGGATATACCTTTCAAGAACTTTTTCGACAACGCGGGGATCGCGCCTAAATCCTGGAACCGTAAAACCTGAACGGACAAGCTGTTCAGCTATCTGTCTCGGGCCCATCCCCGAAAGCTCCAGCCAGAGCTTACCAAAGAAAACCGAAGTGGTTGTAAGCAGGATCATATACACCAAGGCCCGGAGGATGTCCATGCCGAGCCCCTCGTACGGCACCCCCGTGACGAGGGTGGTGATCAGTTTCTCGATGAGTCCTGCGGGCGGGTTCAGAAAATATGCTAGACCGCCCACCAGCTCGTACTGCACCCCGTTCTCCGTTGGGATTTCACGGTACTGGCCCAAGATCCAGGAGATATACGGAATATCTTTTGTGAGGTATGCAATCAGTTGGATATTCGCAAAAAGGGCTGCAGCAAGTATCACGGGGATGTTGGAAAGGTAAAGGAGTTTCAGGGGATACCTGCCACCTACGCCCCGGGCGCGGGCCCAGGTAATGGGGATTTCAACGTGGATGCCCTCTGCATAAACCACCAGGAGGAAGACTATGACGGTAGCAATGATGAGCCACAGGGGCACCAGAACCTGTGCAAGGGATCCCGCCGTAAGCGCTGCGACGAGTTCCTCCAGAACGCTGCCTTCGGGTCCGGCTAGGCGGACAAATATGCGCTGTGCCACGCCCCCGGCAATGAAGAGCGATATGCCCGAGCCGATCCCCCACTTCATAACCAGCTCGTCCAAGTACATCAACAGAATTGAACCCAACGCAACCTGAAGGATTACCAGCCACTCAAACCCGGGCACAGGGATAAGGTAGCTTTTGGTATATACGAATGCTTCGAAAAAGGCGAGAACGATGGCGAGGAGCTTCTGAAGACCCGTGAAGTACACCCTGTCCTCGGGTCTTGAAAGGTCAAGGTTCAAGATGCCCGAGCCCACAAAGAGCTGGAGGATTATTGATGCTAACACGATGGGCCCTATACCTGCGGTTATGATGGAACCAAGGCTCGACGCCAGAATGATGGCGAAAAAGTTCAGCTGTTCGTTTGCCGCCGCGCTAAGCCCCCACGGGCGAACGTACCCCATGATAAAAAAGAGTACGAGGGCTGCCCCCGTCCACATGAGCTTTTCCTTTAAGGTTGGTGGCGTGGGGGGAGGTGCGACCTCTGGAAGGAGGGAATATAGCTTTTCAACTGTTCGCCTAAGATTCAATACCCTCCACCTCACCGTTAGCGTCCCTTATCTTCATGGTCGCGCGTTCCGTCACCACGGCGTTCCTCACTAAAACGGGGACAGAGATTCTACCACGGCCGAGCACCTTGTCCACACCAAAAGACGCTGCATCGAAGACGTAACGTCCGTTCTCCTCTGGCAAAACCCCCGAGAGTGCGAGGTCCTCAAGCTGGGAAACGTTGATGGTTACCACGTCTCTCCGGCGCACGGGCACGAAACCCTTGGTGGGGGGGAGTTCGAGGATTGCTTTTATCTGCTTCTGGTGCCAGCGGCCTGCCCAGCCCTTACCACCTGTTACGCCCTTGCCCCTGCGCTTTTTAGTATTGCCGTGGTAAGTACGGGAACCCAGTTTTTTCCTGTACTTTTTGCGCCTTTTCACCACCATGTCAACCCATCCTCCTCAACAGCTCGTTTATGTTCTCGCCCCTGTATCCGTGGGCCCCGCCCTCCTTAAAAGAGCGTTTCACGCCGGCGCGACCGTACCCTTTCCTGGGCGGGTGCAAACGGAACGGCTTTATGCCAACATCCGAAAGCTTCACGGCGCCCCGAAGCACGGCGTCTAAAAACTCGTCCCAAGACATCCCCGTACGCGCCTCTATCTCTTCCTTCGTTACCGGTACATCCCCTTCAAACCTGCCCCATCTAAGGAGGAGGTATTCTAGGGTATCCCTGTCCACTTCGCCCCAGGTAACGTACCCTTGAGCCTGACGAAGCATCCCCTTTACTGCGTCACTTTCGGGGACAACCACCGCATGGTTAACCCGCGTGAGGCGGAGGCGGCGGACAGCTTCCCGTATGTTTTTCCGAACGTTCACAAGCCCCCGTACGAGCACAACCGCGTAGGCCATCACCAATCCACCCCTAGTTTCTTCATGTCCTCTTCCCGGATCTTCGTTCTTGCGAGGTTGCCCAAGGCGTCGTGGACGGAGTACGCAAAGTTGATCGTGTTCCTAGTGTTTCCCCGTGCCCTGGTCCAGATATCTTTTATCCCTGCGAGCTGGAAGATGGGTTTTATGGAGTCCGGCGCAACGATGCCGAGGCCCTTTGGCCCGGGCATGAGGGTGATGGTGGTGGAACCCGACCTGCCCTCCACCTTAAAGGGTATGGAATGTGCGGTACCACAACCACATTCCCAGGAACCGCAGCCACGGCGTACGCGGATAATGTTCAGCTTAGCATCTGCTATAGCCTTCTGAAGCGCGGTCTTAAACTCTTTTGCTTTACCGAAACCAACGCCTACATAACCATTTCCGTTGCCTACCGCCACAAGAACCCCTATTGACCGTCTCTTACCAGAGTCTGTGACGCGTACTGTGGCCCTGCTGTCAAGTATTACGAACTGTATCCCTGGCAAGAGGCGGTCTACTATTTCCGGCTCCATCAAGGGCAGCCCTGTGGCCAAAGCATCCTCCATGGTTGTTATGTCCCCGTTAGCCACCAGGCGGCCCAGTTTTGTTTTCGGTACCCACTCACCCTTCATTCTGCCTTCACCCTTGCGAGTATTTCCTCAAAATGCTTGGGGAGATCAGCGGGATCCAAACCTTTCTTTATATATGCACCGAACTGGCGTTTGTAAGCATCAGGGTTCTCTTTTTTCAGCACGGTTGCATACGCCGCAACGTGTTCGCCCCTTATCCTCTCCTCAGATGGGAAAGCCACGTCGCTGTGGGGAATATTCATGCCCGCGTCCACTGCTCCCTTCAGAGCGGCAAATGGGGCAGAACCCATAACAGGGGTTGCAAAACCTATGTCGAGCACCGCCTCGTCCACACCTTTTGCAATGGCGCGTTTGGCTGCGAGGAACCCCACGAGGTACGCCGCTGGAACGTTGCCCCCGTGGCCTTTCCATCCCAGCCGTTTCAGATCAGCAGACGTGGCGGAAGCAATTGTCCTGTCCCCTTCAGGCGTAAACTCCACAACTTGAACGGCTATGCTGTTGGCGAATCTGCGAACTACCAGGCGCGGTTTGCCAGATTTGACGAGCCTCAGGCGTTTTGGGTAGCGGGTTCTGCCCTCCCTAATGCGCCGGAACTTCACCCGGTAATTAGGTCCGCGTGCCATGGTCACCGCCTCATTTCTTCAACTATTTCAAGCACGTGGCGCTTGCTACGCACGTGTCCACCCTTCGCCAAACTATATATCCTGCGGTACTCGCGGGGGGTAATCTTCCCCTCGTCACGGAGCACCTTAAGGAAGCGACGTATGGCGCGAATCTTAAAAATCCATGCGAGTTTGGGGCGCAGACGGGCACCGGGAGTACCCTTTCTAGAACCGAAGCCCCTCCGACGGCCCTTCCTTTTCTGCTTGTGTAGGTAACGTGCCCGGTAACGGGAAGGCGAACGCTTCGGGAGGATGTCTATTGCCCCGCGCTCCACGAGGCTCCTGAGGTCGTCTTTGGTCATGGCTTCCTCTACTTCGCCGAGGTGGTTGGGTCTAATGCGCACCCTGCTAACACCAACGCCGTAAATCTCCGCCACTAGCTCCTTGGCACGATCTGCTCTCATGGGTTTATCACCTTAAGACCCAGTTTTTCAGCCTTGGCAACAATCTCTTTACGTTTTTTCCCGCCCACCGTGCGGGCAATCCTTACAGCAACGCCTGTAACACCTTCCAGCTCAGAAGGGTTGTAAACGATAACCTCAGGCAGGCCCGAGGGGTGGATGCCCCTAACGCCCCTGGGCTGACGGTACCCGGAGCCCGGGTGCTCGCCTTTCCCCCACCATTTTTTCCTCTGTTTGGAGTTCTGTCCGCGGGGACGCCTCCAGCTCTCTTTAAGACGTTTTGACCACGGGCCACGCTGCCTCCGAAATGCTGGCTTTTTCCTTTTGATCGCGACGATACCCATCACTCTTCACCCCACACCGCTTTCTCGACGATGTATATCCCGTCTTGGAACTTGCGCGGGTCGAACTCCGGCCCAAGCTTCGTTGCCAGCTCCAGGTTGGCTGCTGTTTGGCCGGCGGCTTCTTTGTTGATGGAACGCACGATGATATCCTGGCCTTTTATCTCTACCTTCGCGCCCGGCATGACCTTGGCATACCTCGGTGTTTTTGCGCCGAGGAAGTTAAGGATCTCGACGACGTCACCCTTAAGCGCCAATTTTATGGGGAAGTGGGAGTACACCACACGAAGCTTATATACCCATTCCTTCTGGACGCCTTTTAACATGTTGCGGATGTGTGCCTCCACCGTCCCTGCGTTGGCCTTTGCCTTGCGCTTGTGGTCAAGCGTACGGATAATGATCTTGTTGTCTTGCTTCTCAATGACTACACCGGGGTTGTTAAAGCTCCTTTTAAGTGTGCCCAGGGGCCCAGTAACGGTTACAGTCATACCGTCCACGTCCACGGATACTCCTTCAGGGATTTCTATTTCGCGCACCAGTCTCTGCATGGGCCAACACCTCAGTACACGTACGCTACGAGCCGCCCCCCAGTACCCCTTTGCTTAGCATCCTCGTGGGTCATCAGACCGTCAGGGGTGGAGACGATAAGGATACCTATACCTCGGGCAGGGAGGAACTGCTTTTCCCATTCAGACCACTTATCCTTTTTAACAGCGTAGCGGGGGCGGATCGCCCCGCACTCCGTTATCGTCCCAGCGAGCACCACGCGCACCATCCCTTCGCGCCCATCGTCTATGTACTCGAACTCATTTATGTATCCGTGTTTCTGCATGATTTCAAGCACTTTCAGCAAGAGCTTAGACGCAGGGTATATTGTTACCTCCCGCTTGCCAGCCAGCTCTGCATTTTTTATCGCATTCAATGCATCTGCAAGGGGATCCACTCGGGTCATGTTTCACCACCCTCAGGAATACTTTTCAAAGCCGAGCTCACGGGCAACCTCCCTGAAACACTGGCGACATAGCATCAGCCCGTACTTCCTTATAACTGCCTCGGGACGCCCGCAACGCCGGCATTTCACGTTTTTTCCGTGACGAGCACGCGGTCTCCTCTTCCCCATCAGACAACCTCCACTCCGAAGTTTTCTTTGACAAATGCTACAGCCTCATCTGCTGTTATCAGGTGGTTCTTACCTACCTTTGCCCTGCGTATCTTGCGCCGTTTCACGCGGTACCCGGGACGCTCGAGCGAAACACACACATCCATCCCGAATATCCCGATAGACGGGTCGTACTTAACGCCTGGGAGGTCAATATATTCACGGATGCCAAAGGAAAAGTTGCCCTGCTCATCAAAAGACTTTCTCTGGATCTTGTTGCCCACCGCGTCAAAGGCGGCGCGCAAGAACTTCTCGGCAACATCTCCGCGGAGCGTAACTTTTACCCCGATGGCCAGACCCGGACGGATTCCCCACTTGGGGATCTTCTTTTTCGCCACCGTCCGGACTGGCTTTACCTCCGCCCCCGCTACCGTCTTAACAACCCTTGCAAGCATTTCCTCTGCTTTCTCGAGGCGCTCCCCGGGCTCACCTACACCTATGTTCACCACAACCTTCTCAAGGCGGATGCGCCTCATGGGATTATCCTTCATCGCCACCACCTTACAACGTTATGGCGGGAGATTCCCTACCAACCACGAAGACGTTCCTTGCCGCGGTCTGGATTGTGACGCCTTCCACTGAAAGGTCCACGGACCGCTCGCGGATCACGTCACCTTTGTTCACGGCGTTGATCCTTCCAACGGTGCCCGCATGACGGCCGGACAGGACATACACAAGGTTGCCTTCCCGGAGGTGGTAGACGTCAAGGATCTTCTGGTCGGGGACAGATATTTTAAGCACGTCCCCCGGTTTTATGTCATCGGCCTTGTCCAGTAAGAAAGACCTACCATCGTGGGTTCCTAACTGTATTTTACCTCCTTTTACCATTGTTTTCCTTTCGACACGGACTAGTTTGTGCGCTTTTTCCTCGGAAGGTACCTCTTTTGGAAGCAAACGGCCCTTGTCATCGAGTATCATGCGGAACGTTTTCTCCAGCTGAGGGATCTCCACAACGTCGAAGAGGCCCACGGGAAAACGGGGGTCTCTACGGACAACGCCGTCAACCAGAACCTTGCCGGAACGAATTATGTGGTCCGCTTCACGGGCATTGTCCGCCAAGCCGAGTATATCCCTAACGAGGACACGCAGTGGAACCGCGTGCTCCTTGGGGTGAGGACCAGGTATTACGTTAGTTATCCAGACGCCAAAACGACGCTTCCTCATAATTTTCCAGGATTTTGGAGCTGCGAGACGCTTGAGATGCCGTCTGCCACCACCAACCAGCGCCATTATTCGAACCTCCTTTCATCGTTCCTCTCCAATTCCACGACCATCAGGTTAGAGGGGTCCATGGGAACAAGGACTTCCTGCCCGCTCGCTTTTTTAACTGTCATGCCCTCTACAAAAACCTTCAGACGGCGCAGATCTACCCTTGCAACGACGCCCTCCTTGCCGCGGTACTTGCCACGCATAATCCGCACCTTATCGCCCCTTCTAACCGGGATGGAACGGCGGCCCAACTCCTTCCTGAGATCCTTGGACAGCGTTGCAGCCACCATTTTCTGGCGGACATGGAGGGGCGCACTGGCGCGGAACTTCCTCTGTTTCCGGGG
>DQUH01000015.1 GCA_015662385.1 Methanobacteriota archaeon
CTTATAAGTAAAATTTAGAGAGCATGTGAAATAATAGAGATGCGTTGGGGGGCGATTATCGCAATTGTATGCTTCCTGCAAATGCTCTTGGGGGCGTTCAGCACCCCGAACCCTGAAAGCCAGGAAGGCAATGGGCAGGAAACGCCAGACGTGGACGCCTGTGGCGGGCAAAACCTGGTGGCAATAAATGTTGAAATAAACACCGCCGCGGGCGCAGTGAAGGAAGGGGATGCAGTGCTTGTGAAGGGCACAGTCTGGAACCAGCACACCCAGGTGGAGGCGAACGTCGCCATCCTCGTGCAGAAGTGGAACGGCACCTCCTGGATAACGGTGGACAGCAACAGGTTCCAGCACGAGTTCACAGCTGACGAGAACGCCACGTTCACCTTCCTCTGGCGGGCAGAACCAGGCAGGTACCGTTTCGTGCTCACGGCAGACCCGGACAACGTAATCGGAGAGGAGGACGAATCGGACAACAGCGCCTGGGCAGAGGTGAACGTCCCCACGTGGGCGACAATATACGGGGAAGTAAACGGTATGGACGTTCTGGGGGCGGGTGCGTACTACTTCTACACGTGGAGCGGCCCGGGCAACGGAGTAGTTATTTTCTACGACGCGGACGTTGGGGATGTAAACGCGGACAGGCTGAAGGCGATGGCCACCACGGCGGAGATCGAAAGGGCAGACGGGGTGCTGGGCACGGAGGGGAACCCCGACTGCATACTCTGCAGGTACGACGCCGACGACGACGGGGAGCCGGACAGCTGGTACGCTTTCAACATAGCGGGGAGAGAAGTGAACGCCCCCGTGTTCTACGTGGAGGGCTGGCCCGTGGGCGTCGTGTGGGAGGGGGACGGACAGGAGTTCACGGGAGAAGGGGCAATAGTGTTCGTGACGGAGGTGTACGAAGACCGGGCCTGCAGCTACTCGGACACCGGCACCTGCGACTACGTGGTGGAACTGCCGTCCCCGCTGAAGGAACAGTACGGAGGGGGGAACGAGATAAGGATTAAAGCAGTCCGTTGAGAGTTTGTACACGTGCACAGGGTAGCATGCATCACGTCCCTCCGGGAGCCGTACTACACACAGGTGAAAGAAGGGGAGAAAACGTGGGAGATACGGCTGAACAAGGGGGAATGGAAGGAAGTAGGCAGGGGCGACTGGGTGCTGGCGTTCAGGAAGGACGGAAAAGGTGAGTTCGTAATATTCGAAGTTCTGGAGCGCAGGGACTACACCTCTTTCCGGGCGGCGCTCGAGGACGTCGGGTTCAGGAACGCAATACCCCACGCGGAAGACGTGGAAGAAGCGCTGAAGCCCTACGCACAGATTTACGGGACTGGAGAAGGTAAAGAGGTAATCGCCCTGAAAATAAGGGTGGTCGGGGAGTTCTGCGGAGAGATAAGCCCTGACAAGCTGAAGAAGTACCTGTCCAGCTTCCGCGGTGAGCGAGGATGATATTCGCGTCTTGGAACGTCAACGGGATCCGGGCAGCGGTCAGGAAGGGCTTCTGGGAAGCGGTGAGGAAGCTGCGCCCGGACGTGCTGGGGATCCAAGAAGTTAAAGCAGACTCCCCTCCGGAGGTCCCCCTTGACCTCGTCGGGTACAAATGGTACTGGTTCCCGGCGGAGAGGAAGGGCTACGCGGGTACAGCTGTGCTCGCAAGGGCGGAGCCGGAGAATGTGGTGTACGGGATAGGAAAAAAAGAGTTTGACGGCGAGGGCCGCGTGATAACCCTCGAATACCCCACGTTCTACGTGGTGAACGCTTACTTCCCCCATTCACAGAGGGAGCTGCAGAGGCTCCCCTTCAAGCTCGAGTTCAACAGGGCCGTCGAGGAGTACGTGGAGGGGCTCCGCAGGAAGAAACCAGTTATATTCATGGGGGACTTCAACGTGGCCCACACCGAAAAGGACATAGCCCGGCCAAAACAGAACGAGGGGAACGCCGGGTTCACAGAAGAAGAGCGGAGCTGGATCGATTCCTTCCTAAAAAGGGGATGGATAGACACGTGGCGGTACTTGAACCCGGACGCAGAGGGGAAGTACACGTGGTGGTCGTACAGGTTCAGGGCGAGGGAAAAGAACATCGGCTGGCGCATCGACTACATCCTCATCCCCGAAGAGGTAAAGCACTGGCTCAAGAAGGCATACATATTTTACGACACGTACGCGTCGGACCACGTCCCAACGGTGGCAGAAATAGAACCGGAGTAGTAGCGGGGGGAGGATTTGAACCTCCGACCTCCGGGTTATGAGCCCGGCGAGCACTCCAGGCTGCTCCACCCCGCTGCAGTATATTGTAGAATACCTGCAACTGTTTAAAAAGGATCGTTACCCTGGAGCGACCGCTCCCGCAAGAAGTAATAAGTTACCACTTGCGAGAAACAATAAATTTCGGGAGTTTTTAAATAACGGTAAAGGCAAAATCTTAGCGTGCGGCGCGGCGACATGGGGATTGCGACCCTCATCATATTTGTAGTGATAATCCTCGTGGCCACTGTAGCGGCGGTGGTGATCATACAGGCAGCGAACGCCGCAAGGACGCAAGCGCAGGGAACCAGCGAAGAGTCGCGGTCAAAAATCGGGAA
>DQUH01000041.1 GCA_015662385.1 Methanobacteriota archaeon
CAAAATCCATCTCTTTTACCGCGTTCCATATGAACGGCATCTCCCGGAAAGCTAGGTATGTTGGGACGTAGGGGAGCTCAACCCTCCCCACCCACGTTCTCTTGTCTAGCACTTCCCCCTTTCTGGTGACGGCCACCGCGGCGCCCACGCCCACATCTCCCCAGTATGATACATCTACCCCCACCGCCACCGTTGGCTCTCCCGCGCAGTCCGTAACTGCCCTTTTTCTTATCTCATCTTGGGCTTTTCGCATTTTTTCAAACACTGGATTTACCTTGAACCACTTGTGGGTAATCAGGTGCCTTTCCAAATCCACTTTTCCGTTTCTGAATGTTATTCCCTCTTTTTGCAGTAGTTCCTTCTTTTTTGCCGGTCCGCCATAAGCGTAACCCCCCAAAGACCCGTCAGACAGCACGACGCGGTGGCAGGGCACGTCCACAGGCCAAGGGTTTTTCTTCAAGCTCTCTCCAACTGCCCGCGCAGCCCTTATGTCCCCGAGGGCCCGTGCTATTTCCCCGTATGTTGTTACCCTGCCTTCCGGGATCTGTGATACCGCCTCGAACACGAGCTTATCGAAATAGTTGATGCCCATGGGTTGCCCCAAAATATACTATAAAAGCTTCCATCTTTAACTTTCTCGTGCACCTCCTAATCCATAGGAAAAGCGGTAAACGGTACGTGGCCCCTTCTCTTCCATACAATACTGAGCACGGTCTTGTGCGGTCTACCGGCAGGACGGAGTCCTCCACAGGCGAGCCCTTTACAGTTGTCGAGCCGCGGTTTGTAGATCTATGGCTTAAACTGAAACGCGGACCCCAGTGGTCCCACCCCAAAGACCTCTCGCTTGTATTGGGCCTTACTGGGCTGGGACCGGGCTGGAAAGTGGTTGACGCCGGCTCTGGAACCGGTTTTGCAGCAAGCTTTTTTGCGTACCACGTCCGCCCAAACGGTCACGTATACTCGTACGACATCCGTCCGAAAAACATCAGCATTGCCAGGGAAAATGCCGAGCTCTTCGGGCTCCAGGACTACATAAGCTTCAAGGAGGGGGACGTGAGCAAGGGGATAGATGAGAGGGACGTTGACCTTGTTTTTTTTGACCTTCCTGAGCCGTGGACAGCGTATAAACACGCGGCAGACGCGCTTAAACTCGGTGGTTTTCTGGTGTTGTATTTGCCCACCGTGGACCAAGTCACCCGCGCCAGAGACGAGCTGCCAGATTGTTTTACTCCTTTTGAGGTTTATGAGTTGGTCCTCCGGCGGTGGAAAAGCACTGGGCCCCTCCGGCCCGAGAATACAGGACTTCTCCACACGGCGTTTATACTCATCTCCCGGAAGGTTTGAATGCTTGCTATATACCTTCCTTTACAGCCTTTGCCAGGTAAACAACGAACGTTGCCGGCACGTACATCAGTGAGAGAAGGGCGAAATACTTTTGCATCCACGCAAGCACTTCCGCAGTATACGCCGGTACCGGCAACTGCGGTATTACCAAGGCCATAACCGAATGCGCGATCGCTCTCTCCCCAACGCCCTTGATGTCGCGCCGTACGGCTGCGATCCCCAGTACGATGCCTATGGTAAACTCCGCCAGTGCGATATACTTAATAAAATCTCCTGAAAAATAACCTGTGGTCGCAAGGATTAGCCCCAGCCACACCAGCTGTCTAGCGAGCATTTCCATGCTCAACGCCCCCCTTGCGGTCCGCCGCCAGACCACCTTTTGACCTCAGCCGTCGCAGGCTCCCCGAGCACCTCTCCACCCATACCGGTTTCCCGAAATCGTACAGGGCTATGGCCGCACGTACCAGCCAGTCGAAGTCTCTCTGCACCCGCAGTATGGTATAGTCCTTGTTCTCTTCTATTTTCTTTATACCTGCCAGCCCCGCATACACCCGCCCGAACTCGTTCCGGACCGCTTCGGTAATTTCAGCCCATTCCGCGTTCCTGACGAGCATGTACCTTTTTTTATCCCGCATCGTAGGGGGAATTGGCTTTACCTTCAAAGTACCGCCCTCCAATTGTCAGAAACTGCTGACAGGGCCATTGGCGTGCTCATTCCCAGCGTTTTTCCCACAGCGGCTATTTCCCTGGGTGCCCTCATGTGTTCTACCTCTCTAGCCCCGCTTGATAGCAATACCGGTACCCGGCCCTTGTGGAGCAGCCTCACCGCGGTGGCCGCGTTCCATAACGCTTTGCCACCCGTGCGGAGGTATTCCAAGGTAATCATGGCGGCAACGCCCTTTTCCGCCATGACGTTCACCACCTGCATGTCGATACCCGTCCGTATGTCCATAACCGCCCCCTCCACCCACGATCCTTCCTTGGCCATTTTAACGTTCTTTGCAACAAATACTGGCAACAAACCCTTTTTTCGGGCTTTTTTTGCATTCTTTCTGGCAGTCCCCCTTTCCCCGGTTACGTCCACCCATTCCCCCGCGGTAATTATTCTCTTATAGCCTAAAATCTCCCCCCACTCCCCAACCTTCTCCATGTGCACCAAATCGCAGAACTCCCTCACCACAGGATATAAACAAACGCTTCCGTTAAAAACCGTTTACTGTTTGAAAGCTTGCCGGAACGCCTTTTCGAACTCTTCGGGTTTTGCTGGATACGCCTCGAGCTGTGCCCTGATCTTTATAACCCCTCCGCCGCCACTTAGCACCGG
>DQUH01000071.1 GCA_015662385.1 Methanobacteriota archaeon
AGGGTGGACCTGTAAAGCACAAAACGCTCCACGACGAAAGTCCCGAAGGGCTGGTCCTGATACTCCTTTATTTTTTCGGAAACTGCTCTGGACTGCCCCCTCACCCTGCCGATGGTCACGTGGGGGTGGAAAGCCCTCGACTCCCGGGGTACCCCCTCGGCGGACAGCAGCCTGTCAACCTCCGCGCTTATTTCAACGATCCTGTCAAAACCGTCCCGTATCCCCACCCAGACAACACGGGGGCGATCCACGGAGGGAAACGCCCCCATCCCCTCCAGCCGCACGGTAAAGGGGGCGAAAGCCACCGCATCGAGGAGCGCTGCGATACGCTCCCCCCTCCTAACGTCCACCTCACCGATAAACTTGAGGGTAATGTGCAGGTTTTCCGGTTCAACGTACCTGACGCCGTTGACGTTGTTTCTCCAGTCTTCGAGGAGGGGGCGCAGCCCTTCCAGAACGTCCTGCGGTAAGGGGATCCCCACGAAAAGACGCATGTTATCTTATATAGGCGATCATATTTTTACTACATGCGGGTGCTGTTCGAAGAACTTGTGTTCTCAACGAAGAAAAAAGAGGAGATAATCGATATAACTGGGGACGTGCGGGCGGTCCTGGGCCGCTGGGGGGCGAAAAACGGTGCGGTACTCTTGTTTGCTCCGCACGCTACGGCGTCCATTGTAATAAACGAGAATGAACCCGGTCTGATAAAAGACGTTCTGGATTTGCTCAACGCCCTTGCCCCTCCTGGCGCCGGTTATTACCACGACAGGATAGACAGGAACGCCCACGCGCACCTCCGTTCGGCAGCATTCCCGCCGTACGCAGCAATCCCTGTAAAGGACGGAAAGATGCTGCTGGGTGCGTGGCAGAGGATTTTGTTCGTGGAAAACGACGGGCCCAGGGCACAGCGACGGGTGATCGTGGAATACCTCGGAGAATGACGGGCGCCGAGAACTACGTTTTAAAGGTTTCCAGTTTATCTTTAAAATGCTGATATGCGCCGGGGTGGCCGAGTGGTTAAGGCGCCGGTCTGGAGAACCGGTGGGGGATCACCCCGCCTGGGTTCGAATCCCAGCCCCGGCGTCTATTTTTTTTGAACTGCAGGTGGTCGATCTCTCCGCGGGACCCGTGGCTAAACTACCAACGCCCTTTTTCCGTTTTTGAAACTGTTTGTCCTTTAACAATAAAGGGCAGCGGTCGGCAAGGTTTAAACACCCCCTGCAACACATTATAAGCGGTGGGCCGATGCACAGCGTAAAATCGGACTTTCCAATACTGCAGAACAGGAATATCGTTTATCTGGACAACGCCGCAACAACCCAGAAGCCCCGGAGCGTGATAGACGCGATAAAGGAGTTCTACGAGTACCACAACGCGAACATCCACAGGGGGCTGTACCCCCTGGCAAGGGAAGCGACGGAGATGTACGAAAAAGCGCACGAGACGGTGGCAGAGTTCATCGGCGGCAGGGCGGAGGAAACCGTGTTCGTGAAGAACGCCAGCGAAGGGCTGAACCTGGCTGCGTGGATACTCAAAAACAGGCTGGGGAGAGGGGACAACGTCGTGGTGACGGTTTCCGAGCACCACAGCAACTTCCTCCCCTGGTTCAAGGTTGCCAAGATGCAGGGGGCAGCAGTAAAAGTTGCGGGAACAAGGGCGGACGGGAGTATAGACGAAGAGCAAGTCGTGGAGATGATCGACAGGAAGACAAAGATAGTGGCGGTGCAGCACGCGTCCAACGTAACGGGCTACATAACGGACCTCGAAGAAATAGTGAAAGCTGCACACGACAGCGGCGCGGTAGTGGTGGCGGACGGGGCCCAGAGCGTACCCCACGTCCCCGTTAACGTGAAGAAGACGGGTATCGATGCGATTGCCTTTTCCGCCCACAAGATGCTGGGCCCGACGGGGATAGGCGCCCTGTGGATGAAGGGAGAGCTGCTGGAGGAAGGGGAGCCCCTCCTGGAAGGGGGGGACATGATAAAAGAGGTGCACTACGACGGGGAACTGCGGGTCGTCTATAACGAGATACCCTGGAAGTACGAGGCAGGGACGCCGAACATTGCCGGGGGAGTTGGCTTCGCCGCCGCCGTGGAGTACCTTAAAAGCTACGGGGTGGAAAACGTACTCCCCCACGAGCAGAAGCTCGCAAGGACCCTGATGGACGGCTTGGAGGAACTGGGGATAACGTGGGTGGGGCCCAAGACGGTGGAAAAACGGGGCGGGGTCGTCACGTTCACCGTGCGGGGGATGAGCTCCCACGCGGTTGCACTATATTTAGGAACAAAGAACATATGCGTGCGCGCGGGGTACCACTGCGCCCAGCCACTGCACGAGTCCCTCGGACTAAAAGATACTGTCAGGGCGTCCGTTTACATATACAACGATAAAAACGACGTGGACAGGCTTCTGGCGGCGCTGGAGGAGATCCTGTGAAAACGTACGACCTGCGAAAGGTGGAAAACAACTGCCTGAACAACCCCGCCGTGGCGCTGGTGGACATACTCGCGAGGGGGGAAGAAGAGGTCAAAATACTGGTAAAAAAGTCGGATATACCACTAAAGGTTATAGAGGAGGTTGCAAAAATTTCAAAGTACGAAATAACCAACGTGGAAGAGGGGGAAAAG
>DQUH01000026.1 GCA_015662385.1 Methanobacteriota archaeon
CACGTCCCCTATGTTCGTGACTACCGTGTATTCGGCACCTCCCCTGTCCCTGACCTTCGCTATTTTCAGGTTCTGGAGGGAAGGGTGTTTGGAGACTGAAACTATCTCAACAAAACTGTACCTGAACACTTGGAACGGCTCCTCCACGTTTATTCTCAGTTTCCTTGGAAAGTCTTCGAGTTCGAGTATGGTGTAGTCTAGCCAGCGCTTAGCTTCCTCTGAACTTACAGGACAGCCCTTTAATTCCTTTAATTTATCTGAAATCCAGTTTACATACTCGAGAACCACATCTTTTTCGGCATAGGAGTACTTCAGCTCCTGCAGTTTGCTTTCTATCTGTTTACATACTTTGTTTTTGTCCTTTATTGCCCCGCTGTTGCAGTACCTCTTCACCTTTTCAAAGAGCTTTTCTATCCACTGGATGCGCAGGTCGTTGACCGTGTCCATGGTTAGAATTAAGGGCTGCCGTTTATAGCTTTAATGCGCGTTCGAATATTTACATGTTTGAAGTATCCCTTCCAGATTTCGTACCTTTCCTTGCTGGACTGCTCCTTGGCTTCGCCATAACGTACGTCACGCTGTCTCTCCGCTACCGTATCCGCCTCCACTCCCTTTCGAAGTCCTTTAGCGTAAAGAAAGGAAAGATAGTGGAGCAGCTCGCCCCGTATTTCCGCTCCTTCCCTTATGATCCCCACGACGCCCGCTTCCTGGGGTCGCCCGTGGACTTCGTTGTTTTTGACGGCCTGAACGCCGGAAAAGATATAACGATCCGTTTTGTTGAGGTGAAATCCGGTAGGGCAACCTTGAACGACAGCGAGCGAAGGGTCCGCAAGGCAGTTGAAAAAAAGAGGGTGAGCTTCGAGGTTTTCCGCTACCGTCAGTAGCTTTTTGCCACGTACACCACGTGTTTAGCCCTTTTGCCGCAGACCACGCAGCTTTCCCCATCCGCGTTTTCCCCATCACCGAATTTTATGCCCCTTATCTCTCCCCCGGTTTCCTCCTTGATTCTTTCCTCGCAGCGGGGGTCTCCGCACCAGAAGGTTCGTGCGATTTTTTTCCTGCTTATTGCGTCTTTTACCTGTTCCAGCTCTCCAAGGGTAACTATGCCCTCGTCCAGTCTTTTCTGCGCCCTTTTGAACAGGTTAGCCTGTATGTCGTCCAGTATTGCCACCACCTTTTCTAGCTCCGTTTCCTTTACGAACCCCTTTTCCCCCGTGTCCCTGCGGGCGTACGTCACGCCCCCCTTCTCCATATCTCTCGGGCCCACCTCTATCCTGAGCGGCACCCCCTTCAGCTCCCAGTGGTTGAACTTCCAGCCCGCCGTGTACTCGTCCCTGCTGTCCACCTCCACGCGGACGCCCATTTTTTCAAGCCTCTTTCCGATTTCCGTTGCCTTCTGCACAGTCTCCGCCTCTTTACCCTTGAACACGATGGGTATCACCACCACCTGCACAGGAGCAACTTTCGGCGGCAGTACTGCGCCCCTGTCGTCCCCGTGCACCGCCAGTATTGCCCCTATCAGGCGGGTGGATATGCCCCAGCTCGTCTGCCAGGCGTATTTCTCGTTACCGTCTCTGTCCAGGAACTTTATTCCGAAGGCCTTTGCAAAGTTCTGGCCGAGGTTGTGCACGGTCCCTATCTGCAGCGCCCTGCCCGCCTCCGGGACGAAGGTATCGAACGCCACGCTGTACAGCGCCCCCGCAAACTTGTCGCTCTCAGTCCTTTGGAGAACGAGAGCGGGAAGTGCTGCGAGCTCCTCGAAGATTTTCTTGTATGTTTTTATCATTTCTCGGACCTCTTGGTCGGCTTCCTCCAGCGTTGCGTGCACCGTGTGGCCCTCCTGCCAGAGGAACTCTCTGGAACGTAAAAAGGGCCGGGTCGCCTTCGTCTCCCAGCGGAACACGTTCGTCCACTGGTTTATCCTCAGGGGCAGGTCGCGGTACGACCGTACCCACTGGGAGAACATGTAGTACATTATCGTCTCGCTCGTGGGCCTCAGCGCCAGCCTTTCCCCGAGCTTTGAGTCCCCTGCCTCCGTCACCCACGCAACTTCCGGCGTGAACCCTGCGAAGTGTTCCGCCTCTTTTTTTAGCAGGGATTCAGGTATGAGCGCGGGGAAGTAAGCGTTCTTCACGCCGCGCTCCTTGAACAACCTGTCTGCAAACTCCGTGATCCTTTCCCACACCCCGTAGCCCCAGGGCATGATCACGTCGCAGCCCCGCACCGGCGTCCTCTGGTCAACGAACTCCCCCTTGCGGACGACCTCCACGTACCATTCCGGGAAGTCTTCGCCCTTGCTGTGGGTCACCCCCAGCGTTCCGCCGGACATGGGTTTATTTTGGGCGATTATAAATAAAAAGTGGGCCCGCGGGGATTCGAACCCCGGACCTTCGGGTCCGCAACCCGACGCGCTATCCAGGCTACGCCACGGGCCCCTGCCCTGTGGTATGTTCTGTAACGCCGGTACAACATAAAGTGGGGGCGCGGGGATTCGAACCCCGAACCTTCGGGTCTCTCCGCCCACGTGCAGACCCAAAGCCAATCATCGGTTGCCCTCAGCGCTCCAGAGCAAAGCCGGAGCTCTGGAGCCCGACGCTCTGCCAGGTTGAGCTACGCCCCCTTGGTAAAAGATTGGGCGGGTTTGTTTTTTAAACTGCTCCGCCCGCAGCTCACCGCGTATACTGCTTCCATAACGGGGATTACTACCAGCACCGTTACGATCACCGTTATCCAACTCAGCACCTCTGCCACGGGCCCCCTTGCCACCTCCGTTGCCCAGTTCCCCACGAAGTATACCATTGCCGGGGCCCAGTACGCCAGAACCTTTTTTATGGTACCGGTCTTGTCCCTCCTGAACATCCTTGCAGATTCCACCAGCGCTTCTTCCAGGCTCTTGTTTTCTACAGCCACGAGGTACCCCATATAGTAGAGGTCCACGGCCAGCACAATGAAAAGGACCAGAAAATAATACCACAGGAGCTCCACAGCCGTGGCCGCGTCCGGTAGCCCCAAGTACACGGCGAGGACGCCTGTCAGGGGAATAACCAGGAGGATCAGCCCCAGCAAAGCCATGAAACCGAGGTCCACGCAGACCCTTTTCACTATTCTTTCGGGGCTGGCTGCCTTTCCGGACACTTTTAGCAACACGTACGTCCTCGCCGCATCGACTGCGAGGGCGCACAGGAGGACGGCCAC